>JALOTT010000285.1 GCA_025457745.1 Verrucomicrobiota bacterium | reverse complement strand
ACGTCACTGCTCCCCGGGTGCCGTTCCAAGAGGGACTGCTCACCACGTATGCACCATTAGGCAAAACTTCAATGCCTCCACTGCCAACCTGGTCCCCGGCAACACTGCCAGTGAGTGTGCTGATGTTGGTCAGCGTGACGCCATCATAAAGATAGACCGCGCCCGCATTCGAGATGACCCCCAAGGCAGCGTATCCCGGATCGGTGACGACGAAGTTGCCGTTGGGGAGCACGGTGACGCTCGTGCCAAACGCGCCGCTGCGCGCCGGACCGTAGAGGTCAAATTGACCGGCGCGGGCACTGGGAAGCGCGGCGAAGACGAGGAATGCGAGGAAAGCCGGCAGGGCGAAGGAATTGGATCGAGTTTTCATAAACGTGATGGGGTTGGATTCGGGAAAAAGTCTATGCCCGGCGGACGGACCCTGTCGCGAAACGAAGAGGGCTTCCATGTCAATGGGCGCCGGAGAGCAAACTGTTTCTCGTGGCGCCGCCCCGGGCAGGTGGAATTGGTCCGCAGCCAACTCATGACGTGACTATGACATAGCGCGGCCCGACGGCAAGCGTGCAATGGCCGGCAGACCGGCTCGAGTCAGGCATCGTGGCACCGAGAGGGTCGAGGCGGACGATCACGATCGCCGCTTCACGTGCGGGTGCGCTCCGTAGGAAATGTCCACCCACGCACCGTCGTTGACGATGGAGATGCGCGCGGCTTCCACGACAAGTTCGTTGATGTAGCTGTTGGCCGGCGTGGCGATGAGGCCTTGCTTGTCAATCTCAGCGATCATCTTGCGGCGCTGCGCGAGGGCTTGTTTCGCCGGTTGGTCGGCAGTTTCGGCTTCGATGCGGCACATTGTCTCGATGCTGGCCGCGATGGATTCGTAGCCGTAGCCCACCGGCTTGAATCCCTGCCCTTCCCACGGCACGAGCCGGTAGAAGTCGGGGCTGACGTAGTTGTACTTCGTGCCAGCGCACCCGATGTTGTCGAGGTAGCTGTGGCGCACGCCGCGGTCCTGATCGTTGTGCTGGATCATGCCGCAGGCGTCCTTGCCCTCGCAATACATGAGCAAACCCTGATCGTTGCTGCCCGCCGCGGCGTCGGGATAGCCGAGGCCGTCGGTCACGGTCAGCAACGCGCCGTTTTCAAACCGCACGCGGCCATTGGCCCAGAGATAACCCTCCTTGCCATTCGGGAAACGGCCTTTGACCCCGGAAACCGAAAGTGCCGTGGGCTTCAATCCGGTGATGAAGTAAACCAAGTCCACGTAATGGCAGCCGACGTAAACAAACGGGTCGGTCTGGTCGCACGTGAACCAGTTCTGGAAATTCGAGTGGCGGTAGTAATACGGCTCAATCATCCGTGCCTCGCCCATGGCGAATTCGCCGAAGTGGCCGAGGGCGTATTGCCGTCGGGCCATGAGCGCGCGGCGATCAAATCGCTTGTGGTATTCGACGCCGACGAAAAGCCCTTTCTCGCGGGCAATCTGTTCGATTTCGTGGGCTTGAGTGTATTTCAGCACCAGCGGTTTCACGCACAACACATGCTGGTTGTGTTTGAGCGCGGTCTTCACGATTTCGTAATGGAACTGATCGGGCACGGCGACGATGACCGCCTGCCGCGGCGCCAAACGAGCCAGGGCTTCCTTGAAAATGTCCGGGAACATTTCATCAGGCGGTTTGGCGAAAGCCGGCAGTGGAGTGAAGTCCTGCCCCGGAAACGCCTGTTTGAGTTCCGCGCTGTCTCTGAGCGCCCGGAGCGGGGCGCTGTTGAGCGCGCAGACCGAAATCTTGCCAACTCGCCCGAGTCGTTGCAGGTGATAGACCGACGGCAGGATCAGGTCGTTGGTGATCATGCCGCCCCCGATGATTAACGCGTCCAGACAGTTTTCTCTTTTCATGATGATAAATCTTGCGCCACGGTGGGAGCAGTTTGCATTTGCGGCGTGGGGCGGTGCAATGAATTTCCGCCGCGTGAAACAATGCTTTCCAGAAGACCAGCGTTCGGAATAATATCGCCACGGAAAGAACAACTCGCCTTTACGAACAACGTGAAATCAAAAATGAACTCGACCATGAACAGTCTCCAAGTCTGGACCTTCCTGTTGTTTGCGACCTTCGCCGTGATTTGCCTCGCGGGCTGCGCGGCGCCGTCCGGCACGCCCATGATTTCCAAAGCACCGTTTGGCAAGGCGCCCGACGGGACACCGGTGGATATTTATACGTTATACAACGGCAATGGCGCGGAGGCGCGCATCTGCAATTACGGCGGCATTGTCACGTCGCTCAAAGTGCCGGATCGAAATGGGAGGCTCGGCGACGTGGTTTTGGGTTACGATAGCCTGGCGGGCTATCTCAAGTCCTCGCCTTATTTCGGCTGTCTGGTCGGACGCTACGGCAACCGCATCGCCAGGGGCAAGTTTAAGCTCGGGGGCACAACTTACACGCTGGCCACGAACAATGGCCCGAACTCGCTGCACGGCGGGATCCAGGGCTTTGACAAGGTGGTGTGGGAAGCAACGACCGTGAACGGCAGGGGCGGCCCAATGCTGAAACTCCACTACGTGAGCCCGGACGGCGAGGAAGGTTATCCGGGCAACCTCAGTGTCACGGCGGTTTACACGTTGACCGACGACAATGAATTGCGCCTTGATTACACCGCCACGACGGACAAGGAGACGGTGGTGAACCTCACTCATCATTCCTATTTCAACCTGCGCGGTCACGGCGACAACCTCGGTCACGTCGTGCAGATCAACGCGGACGAATTCATCCCCGTGGACAGCACGCTCATCCCGACTGGCGAACTCCGGCCCGTAGAGGGGACACCGTTCGATTTTCGCAAACCCACAGCCATCGGCGCACGCGTCAATGCTGATGATCAACAAATCAAATTTGGTGGTGGCTACGATCACTGCTGGGTGATCAACCAGAAGCCCGGCGAACTCGCGCAACAAGCCGTGGTTTACGAACCGGAGAGCGGTCGCGTGATGGAGGTCTGGTCCACGGAACCCGGACTGCAGTTCTACGGCGGGAACTTCCTCGACGGCACGATCACCGGCAAGGGCGGTTGGACGTATCAATACCGGAACGGCTTTTGCATGGAGCCGCAGCACTTCCCGGATTCACCAAATCAACCGGACTTTCCTTCGGTTGTCTTGAAACCGGGCCAGACTTACCGGAACACCATCATTTACAAATTCAGCACTCGATAGAGCGAACATGGCTGGGCTCGATTGGATTGTCATTTGCCTCTACTTCGTCCTCATCGGATGGATCGCCTGGTGGTATGGGCGGCATCAGAAGGACAGCGTGGATTACTTTCTGGCGGGGCGGAACGCGGGCTGGGTGGTAATCGGCGCTTCGATTTTTACATCGAACATCGGCTCGGAACACATCGTCGGGTTGGCAGGTCAGGGAGCAGCAACCGGAATGGCGATGGGGCATTGGGAACTTCATGCGTGGTGTCTCATCGTGCTCGCGGGCTTGTTCGTGCCGTTTTATTACAAGACGGGCGTTCAAACGATTCCTGAATTCCTGGAACGGCGATTCAGTGCCCGCACACGTTGGATACTTTCGTGCGTTTCTCTGGTGGCTTACGTCTTCACCAAGGTCAGCGTCACGGTTTATGCGGGCGCGATTGTTTTTCAGGCGCTGTTGCCTGATACGTTTGGCTCGCCGCAAAACGCGTTTTGGGTTGGGGCATTTTTCACCGTCATTGTGACCGGCGTTTACACGGTTTTCGGCGGCATGAGGGCCATCATGAATACGGCCACACCCCAAGCCGTGATCATCCTGTTCGGTTCGTTTTTAATCACGGCCATTGGCCTCTCCAAATTGGGCGGCGGAGCGGGAGTATTTGCTGGTTGGGAAGAATTGGTTGCCACCTGCAAAACCAACGCCGCGAACTTCGCGCTGTGGCGTCCGCTGGGCAGCCCGTTTGACCCGGACGGTTTTCCCTGGTTGGGCATTTTGATCGCCTCGCCCATCGTTGGCCTGTGGTATTGGTGCACGGACCAATACATCGTGCAGCGCGCGCTCTCAGCCAAAGACATGACCACCGCCCGGCGTGGCCCATTATTCGGCGGCCTGTTGAAAATCTGGCCCGTGCTGATTTTCCTCGTTCCGGGCATGATCGGCTGGGCGCTACATCAAAAGGGAATTATCCAACTGCCGTTGAAGGCCGGCACGATGGCCATAGACGGCGATCAAGTTTTTCCCTCTCTGGTGAAACTGCTCCTGCCCGCCGGCATTCGCGGTCTCATCGTAGCCTGCCTGCTGGCGGCGTTGATGAGTTCGCTGGCGTCGCTTTTCAACTCCAGCGCCTCATTGTTCACGGTGGACATTTATGAGAAGTTACGCCCCGGTCAATCCGAGCGGCACTTGCTGAATGTGGGGCGCATCGCCACTGCGACCGTCGTGGTCCTGGGTCTTTTTTGGATCCCGGTCATGGCCAAAATCTCAGGTGGCGGCCTTTATCAATACCTCCAAAGCGTCCAAGGCTATCTCGCTCCACCGATCACCGCCGTGTTCTTCCTCGGCCTGTTTTGGAAGCGAATCAATTCGACCGGTGCAACGTGGGGACTGGCGGGCGGATTTGCGCTCGGCATGGCCAAGCTGACCATCCAAGCCTTTTATGGCAAGGGGAAGCTTGAAAGCCCATACGTGCTCGCTCAAATCGGCAACTTCAATTTCCTTTACGCCACCGGTGTTCTTTTCGTTGCGAGCGCCCTCATCATGATTGTGGCGTCGCTGATGACCGCGCCGCCGCCGGAGGAAAAAATCCGCGGACTGACCTACGGTTCCATCCACAAGGAAGCTGCTGCGGAAATCCGCGCGAGCTGGGATGGTTGGAACAAACTCATGGTCGGAATCATCCTGACTGCGATGGCCGCCTTGTATCTCTACTTCAGCTTCTGGTTGAATTGATTGGAACGCATGACAGGAAGATGGGAAAGCGGGCAAGAAAATGAAATTCTTTTCTCCTGATTTTCCTGCCATCAATGTTCTTGCCTCAATTTCTTCCTTCAACATTTCTGCGGACAACGGGCAGCCGACCTGATAATAAATCGCCGATGGTTATTCCGTTTCGTTGTAACTCAGCGCGACAAACCGTGACAACCAACCCCGGCAATCTATGACCGAAACATTCAAAATCTTCCCCCTCGACCTCGTCATATTCGTGGTGTTCGTGCTGACCGTCATCTCGGTCGGCCTCATCAAGAGCAAAGGCGAAGGCAAGGACACCGAGTCGTATTTCCTCGCGGGCCGCGGTTTGAAGTGGTGGCTGATCGGCGTGTCGCTCATCGCCGCGAACATTTCAAACAGAACGCATACGAAATACAAGCTAATGACAATAGAAAATAACTAATCTATTCCGAACATAACGCTCCTCGTGGTGGCTTTTGCCTTTCTGCCCTACTTTATCAAAACCGGTATTTTCAAAATGCCGGAGTTCCTGCAGCATCGTTACGGCGATGCCACGCGCGCCATCATGGCGTTCATGATGATGGTGCTGCTGATTTGTGTGTCCCTGACCGGCGTCATTTACGCGGGCGGCTTGACGATGAGCGAATTGTTCGCCGGCAACAGCACGTTCGGTTTCAGCCTCACTACGTGGTGCTGGATCATGGGTTTGATGGCGGCGGCGTACATCGTGGCGGGCGGATTGAACGCTTCGGCGTGGGCGGACCTGCTGCAAGGAATCGCTTTGGTTTTGGGTGGCGCGGTGATCGCCTGGTTCGCCTTGGACAAACTGGGCGCGACGCCGGTTGCGGCGTTGACCGCCGGCAGCGTCCATCCGCACGACGTCGCCGACAGCGCGAGCGGCATCCAGAAGCTCATCGCGTTGAACCACGAAAAAATGCGCATGGATTTGCCGCGATGGGATAAAAACATTCCGTGGACGGCCCTGATGATCGGGCTGTGGATTCCAAACTTCTACTATTGGGGACTCAACCAATACATCACGCAACGCATCCTCGGCTCATCGTCGTTGAAAGAAGGCCAGAAGGGCATCGTGTTCGCCGCCGCGATGAAGTTGATCATCCCGTTCGTAATTGTGATTCCGGGCATCATCGCGTTCAATCTTTACAGCAAGGACCTCGCGGAGATCGGCTCGCGCAAGTATGCCGAGGAATGGCAGGCGTTTCAGGCGAACCTCGGCAAACCCGAAAGCGGCCAGGCCTTTCTACCGGGAATTCAATGGGCGCGCATCAATCCCGACCAAGCGTCGAAAATCAACGCGCACAACCTGGCCGTGCTCAAGAGCAAGGGCGGTAAAATTGACGATCTGAACGAAGCTTCGCTCACCGACGAGCAGAAGTTTGTGACCATTCCAAGCCGGTTGGAGAAACTCCCCGGTGTGACCGTCCACTCGCTCGTGAACTACAAATACGACGCCTCCCTGAATCTGCTTATCAAAAAACTGCTCCCGTCCGGCAGCGGCTGGGTGGGATTCGTCCTCGCGGCCTTGATGGGAGCGATTGTCAGTTCGCTGGCCGCCGTGCTCAACGCCGCCTCCACCATCTTCACCATGGACATTTATCACCGCTACATTGACCGGAACGCGTCGCAAAAGGGTCTGGTCTTCGCGGGCCGCGTGGCGGTGGGCGTGTTCGCCTTGATGGGCTGTCTTATCGCGCCCAACCTCGACAAGTTCGGCTCGATCTTCAAATACATCCAGCAATTCCAAGGTTACGCCTCGCCGGGAATTCTGGCCGTGTTCGTTTTCGGCATCTTGAACCGGCGCGGGCCGGGCATCTGCGGCGTAGTGGGATTGCTTTTGAATCCGGTCCTCTATTGGGCGCTGGATAAGTTCACCAACATCGCCTTCCTCGACGCGATGGCCGTATGCTTCTTCAGCGTGCTGGCGGTGATGTGGCTGATCGCGGCAGTCAAACCGCTGCCGCAACCGGTCGAGTTCAAGACCAACACGCGCTTGAACCTCGAAACTTCCACCGGGGCAAGGATGGCGGGGATTGTGGTGGTGATCGTGACGTTGATTCTCTATTTCATCTTCAGCCCGTTTGGAATTACGAAATAGAATTCCAACCCGCAAACGACTTTATGAACTTCGACCTTCGCCTTCCCATCGGAATCATGTTCAGCTTCTACGGCGTGGTGCTGGTGTTGTACGGACTGCTCGGCGACAAGGCCCAATACGCCCGCTCGCTCGGCATCAACATCAACCTCGTTTGGGGCATGGGGTTGCCCGTCTTCGGTGCGCTGATGTTAATCTTGGCCCGGCGGTCGGCTGGAAAGAATGACGGCCCAGACTCCAAGTGAGAATCGCGCCGTCTGTCCTCTGTTAAACACGATGCGCCGCATTGCGCCATTCGTTTTCGGGGCAGCAGCGTTGGCGATTGTTGCTATCATCGTTGGACCTTGGTTGGTGGGTACGATTATCTATCCGTCCACCCCGAAGAAGAGAGCAGGCGTTGATTGGCAACCGGACAAGTTTCGACCACGCGAAGAGAGGCCGTTGCCTTCATCATCGCAGATCGAAGCAGACCACAGGAGTTGGCTGGCATCGAATACGAACATGATTTCGAGGGTTTACACGGCCCGACTTGGCGAACCGTCACGGCAGAGTGACTTTAAGGTTGAGTATCAGCGTATGAGTAGCCCGCTCGGAAACCCTTGGTGGACTTACGCGAGCTACCGCTATACCGATCCCACAAATGGCAGCTATATCATTTTGTGGCGACAGCTTGGCCGCCACAAGCCAGAGTTTCTCAAGCTCGACGCGAGACCTCGACTGCATTGGCTGGCAGCCACACCCGAGCAGATTGAGTTCCGAGGTGGGATTCCAGTCCTTGAGGTAGTCGGGATCGAGGAGGTCACAAAGTTTTGTGCATATTGAGTGGGTTCAACGCGAGGATAGGCGAAAGTCGTCGCCCTCACTCCCCGACCGTTCGCGCTGGATTGACCACGGGATTTGTGCCATTAAAAAGCCGGTGGCCGCCCACCTGGACAATCTTGAAAATTATGACGCAAAGAATTCTCCCTAGAGCTTGTTTGAAAACTGTAGCCGCTGACTTGAGAAGGCGGATTTTCGCGCGGAATCTCGATCAACCGATCCGCCTCCTCACGTCGTCGGCTACGAGCGCACGCGTTTTCAAACAGGTTCTTACCAACCTCATCCTCCTGTCACTTGCCGTCGCCACCGCCCGGGCGGAAGTGAAACCCAACGGGCTTTTCTGCGAAGGCGCGGTGTTGCAACAAGGAATCCGCGTTCCCGTCTGGGGCACCGCGCGGGACGGCGAAAAAGTGACGGTGAAGTTTCAAGGTCAGGAGGTTTCCACCGTCGCCAAGGACGGGCGCTGGAAGGTGAAACTCAAACCCCTGAAGGTGGGCGGGCCTTTCACCCTGACCATCGCCGGTGATAACACCATCACGTTCACCAATGTTTTGGTCGGTGAGGTCTGGTTGTGCAGCGGGCAGTCGAACATGGGCTTTTCGCTCTCCGGAGCCGAAAATGCGGCGGAGGCCATTGCCGCGGCGCGCGACCCGCAGCTTCGCCTGTTCACGGTACCGCGCGAACCGGCGGAATCACCCAAGACCGACCTCGCCGGGTCGTGGACGGAAAGCGCCCCAGACACCGCCGCGCACTTTTCCGCCGTAGCCTGGTTCTTCGGACGCGACTTGCGCCGGTCGCGTCAAGTGCCGGTCGGGTTGATTAATTCTTCCGTGGGCGGCACGCCGGCCGAGGCTTGGACCTCGCGCGCCGCGCTCGCGGCTGATCCTGAGTTGAAGCAACTTCTCGCGCCGTCGCCACCGGACAGCCTGCCCTC
>JALOTT010000022.1 GCA_025457745.1 Verrucomicrobiota bacterium | reverse complement strand
TTTCATCCGACAAACCGATTTTGAGAATTCGTGCTGACCAATGATGACGCCAATTTGGTGCAGGCTATGTAGTGTTATTTATACGCGGACATGTAGCACTCCGCTGGGACGGCCCAGTCGCTTTTTCAGATACCACCATTCTCGCTCAGGCATACACTTTCAATGCGGCGGGTTGGAAAGGTAAGGGTGATCTGGACCCCCTTTAGAAAAGAGGGGGCTGGCGAATGGGTTTCGTCGGAGGAAATTCAGTTTCAAAAGGGCAACGGAATTTCGACCTCGCAGGAAGCTGGAAACCAAGGGTGGCCGAGCAAAACCGCCCATCTCCAGATGGTCATTTCGAGCACGTTTCCAGAATGAGTCGAAAAATCAAGGATTTGCCG
Organism: Verrucomicrobiota bacterium; assembly: GCA_025457745.1. Classification (GTDB taxonomy): domain Bacteria; phylum Verrucomicrobiota; class Verrucomicrobiia; order Limisphaerales; family JADLHS01; genus JALOTT01. The sequence goes on along the minus strand of JALOTT010000022.1, from coordinate 31,039 downwards.
GGTTGGATGCCGGAGTAACAAACTCGTTTCCGGTTTCGTTTCCTCCGTTTCCCGTTTCCATACTGGAAAAGGGAAACGGGAAACGAACACCGGCCGCACCGGCAGAGAAAGCCACACAGTCCTCTGGAACGGCAGTGACGGTGAGGCTGTCATGTCCGCCGTGCAAAACCCTGCCATTTGTCCGGCGCTCCGTGGGCAAGCTCGCAGACGAACAGCGCGAAGTCCGCCAGCACTTCGGGCGTCACCCAGGTCTTATCGGCAATGTGCGACACCCACTCAGCGAAGCCGGAGAGGCTTTGCAGTTCGGCGATGGGGATTTGGTAAGGCCAGGAGCCGGGTCTGTCCTCGATCTCGATTTGCCCGCCTGCCGTCACGCGGCAGAACTTGGAACGTGGCAGGCCGTTCCTCAGTGTGATTCTTTGGTCCATTTGATAACTCCGTTCGATGTTTTGGTTTTGGGTTGCGTAAAATCTGACTTGCCGCGGTCGGCCTTAATCCGGGTAGGGTTTGCGGGCGGCAGTTCCGCCATCTGCCACTGCGTAACTCCGGCCCGATTTTCTGAGCCGGCCTTGAGCGATCAGGCGCTTGGCCAGCTTGGAAATCTGGCCTTTGGAGACATTCATCTCCTCGGCCAAGGCCGTCGCGGTGTCGAGACCGTCACCCACCCAGCCGAGCAGGATTTCCGCGGTGTCGGCGAGCCGGTGCGTGATGCGAACCTGGCTGTCTCCATCACGATCAAAGCGCCACTCCAACGGCGGGCAGTCCGTTTCCGTGGCGTTGCGATTCTTCAGGAAGCGGCTCACGAATCGCGCGCCGTCGGCGGGGTTGCCGGCGTCTTTATGTTCCGACAAGCCGATAATCCATGCCGCCGAATCTTCGCGCCGCGATGTGCCGCGCATCAGTCCGTTGCGGCCAGCGTGGGCGACGACCCCCACGGCGATTCCATTGCGGCGCAGTTGCAGCAGCCAGGGCAGGACCAGTTCCCAAGCGTCCGCGTCGTTCTCCTTCATCCCGGTGAAGAGGCACGAGAGGTTGTCGAGAAAAACGACTTCGACTTGATTGGCGAGGGCGTAGCGCAGCAGGCCGTCCTGGACGAGCGTGCCCGTCAGGTTCAGGACTTTGCCCGTGCGCTCGAACAAAAGTTGGTGATGCAGATAAAGGAGGTTGTCGCTCGCCAGGTTGGTCAAAACAGTGTCCCGCTGTTTGGTGAGGTCGAGGCCCATTTCGCCATCCACGTAAAGAACTCGGCGCGGCTTGGAGGCGGTCCAAGGGCCGGCGGCGCCGCCTTCGGCGATGGCGTGGGCGAAGAGCATGGCCAGCCAGGTTTTGCCAAGACCGCGCGGGCCAAAGAGGAAGCCGAGATCACCGGCCAGAAACCAACGCGCCAACAATTCCTCACGCGGCGGGATCACCAAGGTCTGCAATTCACCGGCGGTGACGGCGGCGGATTGCAGGATGGCCTGCCAGTCGGGCAGGGCGTCCGTCGGGGTGCCGTCGGTGGGTTTCTCTGGTGCGACTTCGCGTTCCAGTTCGTCTAGGTTTAGAGTTACGGTGCTCATGTTAAAATCGGTTTCTGAGTGGGGTTGGGATTGAGGTAGAGGAGGCGTTGCAGGCTGTCGGCTTCGCCGCCGATGGCGCGGCGAGTGCCCGGGAGCCGGGACAGGCGCGACGGATTCTTGTTGCGCGTATCCACACCGAACCGGGCCAGCAACGCCAGCAACCGCGCGACCGTGGCGCGGTAGGTATCGAGGTCCGGTGCGTCCACCTTCACCCAAGCGTGCAGACTGCGCCCCCCGCTCGTCAGGATGGCGGCGATGGGCAACGGCAGCCGGGCCAGCAGTGAGAGTTGCAGGGCGCGCGGGATTTCGTCGCACTCAATCAGCGCGAAGCGGGGGGCGGTCACGTTGACATCCTGGCAACCGTGGCCGTCCAGCGGGTTCATGCGCAGCCAGCCGCCGGCAGCGGACTCCGGCATGGCGCGCTGCCAGCGGACGATGAGGGCGTTGCGTTCAACCGTTTCGCCGATGCCTTGCGGGTTGGCCTTCGCGGTGCCGTCGGGCCGCGCCGCCACGGTGTAGGCGGTGACAAAGTTGACGTGGTCGCCGGGGCGGAAAAGGGATTCGAGCAGGCGGACAGCATCCAGCCGCCAGTCGCCGGGCGGACGGATCGGGCTGGCCTCCCAAAGATCAACCTCATCGGCTCGGAATCCGCGCATCCAGTTTTCGGCGGCGCTGCCGGGGTCAACCTGGCTGAGGGACGGCGGAGCGATGGCGGGTCGCATTGCGGAACGCGCCACGGGGACGGGAGTTGGGGGAACAAGAGTGTCGGCGCTGCCAAGCAAATGACCGCGCGGTTTCCGATGCGCGGCGTGGACCGCGCTGGCGATCTTGTGCGCCAATTCGCGCTCGCTCCACGGTGGGAGGCACCGGCTGTTGTATTCGCCCAACAAGGCCCGCGCGATTTCCGGTTCAAGGGCAAAGCCATTCACTAGCGCGCACGCCGCCACGAAAGTCCGGTCGTGCCCGTTCTGGCCGGCAATCGCCGGGGGCATGGCCGCGAGATAGGCGCGGGCGCGGTCAACGACGGTGGTGAGAGTGGCGGTCACAAGAAATCAGAGTTGGGCGACGAGTTCCCGGAGACGCTTTGCCTCCCGCAGAATTGCCCGCTCTGGTGCCACGTCGAAAAAATCGCAGTCGGCGAAAAAATCGGTGTGCGTGGGTTGGCCGAGCTTCACCGCTGCGCATTGCGTCGCGTCCAGGAGCGCGTCGTAGGCGGCGCGGAGATTTTGTTTTTCGGGATCAGTCATTTGAGGGCTTTAGGGCGAAGGGAAAGAATTTTGGCTGCATGGGAATTAAATCGCGGCGGTGGTTTCGCGCAGGAATCGTTCGAGTTCCTCGCGGCTGAACAGGGGGCGGCGTGTGGCGCGACTGGGGTGCAGAAGGCCACGTTCGACGAGCCGATCCAAGGTCGCCGGCGAAACGCTGAGGGTTTGGGCGGCTTCACGCCGCGTGACAGCCAACTTCAGGGGCGGCTGGCTGGTTGCCGCTGAATCAAGATGCTTGCGTATCATGCTCGCAATTTAAGGCGAGCATGGGAGAACCGTCGATGTGGCGAGAAGTCCGACGACTTGTTTCCAAAAGAACTACCTTCTGGGGGAAGCCTTCCGGGATTGGCGTGGTTTGCGACCGATGGTGTGGCCGTCGCGCTGCTCGGAATAATGTTTCACCGCCGCGTTTTCGCGGGATTGGACAAGATCGCGTGCCTGGGCAGCCCACTTGAGCCTAGCGCCGTTAGTTCCCCCAACCGGGCGTTTGGCCAAGTCATAGCTAGTCTGGGTGGGATCAGACAACAGGCATTGCACGAACTTCTCGACGCCACGCGCAGGCACAATATCCTTCGGCGCATTGCGCGGGTTCAGGGCAATTCTCGGTGGAACAATTCCCGGATGCTTTTGACACCATTTGATGTCGTCCACGAGTTTGCACAGCGCCTTGCGAAGATAGCCGAGCGTTGACGGCTCAAGCTCCTGGGAAGCCAGGACGTGCGTATGCCGAAGCCCCGGAGCGCGCAAGTATTCCCACAAAAGATCGCCGGCCAATTTGGGTGGCAGTTTCTTTCCCATGTCACGCAACTCGTCTTCATCGCGCTGTTCATCGAAGGAAATGCGGTGCAAACCGAAAAGCTTTTCACGCTTTTGCGGGTGATGAACCATTTGCTGCCAGACAAGCGCAGGCCATGCGGGGAAGTCCAACCCATAATGGTCGCGAATGTAGCCGGAGAGCAGCTCTGCCGAGTAACCATTCGCGACGCGTTTCCAAAACTTAACATCGGCCCACAGGATTTCTCGCAACTCACCCAGGCGGTCCTCCACCGATTTCAAACGTTGCATCCACTCCGGCGGCGCGGACTTCGCCGGCCCAATACCAAGGAGCGATAGAAATGGGTCGCAGGCTGGTTCAGATTGCGAATGGGGCCGGTATGTGGGCGTCTTCCTCTCCAAATCGCGTTCTTCTGCTTTGGAAGACGGTTGCTTCCCGTAAGCCGCCGTCAGGTCCCGCAACAATTCTTCTATCCGGCAACGTTCTCGCTCTGCCTCAGCGATGCACTGGTCAAGCTCTGGTGTTGAACTGCCGTAATCGGCCAGATCAGGCAGTGGAGTGTCGTGATTGTGCGGCTCGTGGCGAGGTTTGCTGGGCATAGCACAGGTTCACGGGGAAGGCGGCGCCACGCTCACCGTGCGGTAAAATCGGTGCGGAAGTGTGGCTGCCTCCGCGTCGGTGTAATCTGCCGTCGCTACCGAGAATTGGAGTGTCGAGAGGTTCAGCCAATCCCAAAGGGTGGTTGATGCTTTCAGCCACACAGGAACACGCGGCTCACCCGTGAGAGTCAGGCGGAAGTGCCCGTGTCCGTTGGTCTTGCTCAGTTTCATCAACGGCACGTAGCTGGTACCAAAAAGCGGACGCTCGTCGGCTAGGAACACGTCGTCGTTGGGATCAATAACGATCTTCTTGCCGTATTCGGAACTGCGCCACAGTTGGGTGCCGTCGCTGTTGTATTTGATCGTCGTGGAGTCGCCGGTGATGATGACGTTCGTTTGCGAGTCGAGAGCAATTGCGTAACCGATGTCACTCAGGCCGCTGTCAAACCGCTGAACCCATTCAAGAGCGCCGCTGGTGTCATATTTCACAGTCGCGATATCCGCCGAGTAAACGTTCGTCGGTCCAGTGGAGATGCCCGTGACATAAACATTGCCCCCCGCATCCACAGCGATGGCTTTTGCGAGGCTGCCCGACCTCGGCCCGGTGTAAATCGCTGACCAACAATTCGAGCCAGAGGTATTGAACTTTGCCGTGAGGTACCCTTGCTCAGTGCCGGCGGCGTTGAGCGGGCTGAACCCGGTGACGTAAAGATTGCCGAGGGCATCGAGCGCCATCGCAGACACTTCATCACAATGGCATGGGGGCGTCTTGAAGTTTGTGTTCCAAAGGACCCGCCCCGCTTTGTCCACCTTCACGACGTTGAAACCGGCGGACGAGATGTTGGCCGCAAGGTAAAGATTGCCGTCCGCATCCGTGAGCGGCTTGATTACATTGCCGGGTGTTACATTGGTCCGCCATTCCTCGCGGAGGGCCTCGACGGTGAAGACCTCCAGCTTTGTCGCAGGGCCTTCCGTGCCGCCCCAAGTTGTCTTGACGAAAACGGAGTAATCGCCGGCGTTGGTCACTGACTGAATACGGATAATCAGATTTGAACTCGTCTCGAACCTGATGTCGGCGCCGTTGAAGCGCCATTGATACCCGGTCGGCGGATGTGGCAACGGGGCGACAGAGAATTGAACTTCGCCGCCGACTCCGCCCTCAGCGATGGAAAGCCAGGCATTTGTCGGCTGCACGAGAACGCGAGGATACTCCACCGTCAAAGTCGCTACCGTGCTTGTCACTGCCCCGGCTGTGTTGGTAATGACCACATCGTATTCACCGGCACTGTGGCTCTGAACATAATTGACAATGTTCGTCGCCTCGGTCGCTCCCGGCATGTTCTCGCCGTTGAAGCGCCATTGATAAGCCAGCGGTTCCGTGCCGGAAGCGGTCACTGAGAACTGTGCATCTTCCGAAGCGATCAACGCCAGGCTTTGAGGTTGAAGGGTAATATCCGGTGGCTCATCTGCGAGCGACGGCCATGCCACAGTCACCAGAGCGAGCATGACTGCAATGGGTGCAGGGCAAAGCGCACGGATGCTCTTGAAGTATTTCCGAAGAAGTGGCGTTTTCATGGCTGGTTTCGGGTTTGGTTCTTTGCCGACCAGAGAGTCGTTTACCAGTCAGGGCGTTGCGTAGCAAGGAAGATTCCTGAGCATTTCGGGCGGCGCGGGCGAACCTGGCACGTTGACAAGGCAGGTGTTGAGGTTGGAAACACAAGCTTTGCAAACTTCGGCAGGCTGGTTATCTTGTCGGCATGAGCACGGTGGCTGAAATCAAAACGGCGTTCCAACGGCTTCCCGAACGGGAGCAGTGGAAACTGGCCGAATGGATTCAGGAGAAACTGGAGCCGTTTCAAGTCCTGGACGCGGACGGCGCGAAGGGACGCGAGCCGGTGTCGGCGGTCATGTCCATCGTCCGGCGCGTGAAAAGGGAACGGCGTGAAGCCTGTCGCCGTTCTTGATTCTTCGGTGGTGGTTTCGGGCATCGGCTGGCGCGGCGGCGAGGCGCGGGCCGTGCTGCGGTTGCTGGCCCGGCGCGAGTTTGTTTCGGCGCGCACGGCATGGCTGACGGCGGAATGGGCGGAAACGGTCGAGCGCGTGGCGCGTGAAGAAAGCCGCTGGCAAAACCGGAACTGGCGTTCGTGGCTCGCCTGGCTCAATCATGCGTCGGTCGCCTTCGAGGAAATTCCCATCCGGCCTACGGTACGCCGCGATCCCGACGATGATCCGGTGGTCATGGCGGCAGTCGCCGCTCGCGCTCAATTCATCGTGGCGTATGATCCCGACCTGCTGGATTTGGAAAAGCCCTACGGCATTGCGTGCGTGACGCCGCGCAAGTTTCTTTCGTCGGTTCGCAGAGGCCGCGGGCCGGTTTAACTTCGACCCGTTCCTTTTGGGCGAGGTCCGTTGCGCTGATGCTCAGGCGGTCGCGGCGGCTGGGAGCGGGAGGATGTTGGAAGGTTCTTGGACTGGGGCGAAGCTTACTTTCTTGATCTGTGCGGCGGAGTGTTCGTCGCGCAAGTGCCCGTAAACTTTCATGGCGAGCGCGCCGCCGTCCTTGTGACCCAACCAGCGGCTTACGGTTGGGATGTCCACGCCGGCTTCAATGCAGGTGGTCGCGAACATGTGCCGAAAATCGTGATGGCTGAAGGCCGGCAGGCCGAGGCGTTTGCAGGCTTTGCGCAGGGTGGTTTTGGCATCCTTGATGGGGCTGACCTCGTCGTCGGGCGCGGGTTGGCGTTCCTCGTGCAATCGCGTTAACAGGCCGCGCAGGGCGTCGGTCATGGGGATAGTGCGGGATTCGTTGTTCTTGGTACCGCCTTCGCCGCCAGTGATGGTCACAGTGCCTTTGGCGAAGTTGATGTCGCGCCAGCAAAGGGCCGTGGCTTCGCCCAGGCGCGCGCCGCTGTAAGCGAGCAGTTCGATGAGGTCGGCCCCCGGCGTAGCTTTGCGCTGGCTGCCGGCGCGACCGTCGCTCAGGCGGATGGACGTGATGAGTTGCTGGAATTGTTCGCGGGTCGGGATGGTGATTTCGGCTTGATGGATTTTGCGGCGGCGGATGTGCGAGGCGGGGTTGCCTAAGATCAGACCTTGCTCGACCGCGTAATCGAAGGTGCGCTTGAGGGCGGTCAGTTCGTGGGCGAAGGTCTGCGGCGCAACCTTCGAGCCGCGTTCGGTGAGCCAGCGTTCGCAGTGGGCCTTGGTGACGTTGCGTAACGCGAGTCCACGGAAGAAAGGGGACAAGCCCTTGAGCGAAGTGCGACGGCGTTCCAGACTGCGGGGTTTGAGTTCATGGCCGGTGAGGGCGAGCCAGCGTTCGGCGGTGGCGTCAAAGGACAGGCCAGCTTCGTCCGAGGCGACAAGGTTGCCGATCTTGTTCTTGAGTTCAGCGAGGCGACGTTGGGCGAGTTTGCGGTCCTTTGACCGCAACGTGCGTCGAAACTGCTTGCGGCCACGCTTAATCACGGCATAGTAAGCACCCGACGGTTTGTTCGGCTTGTCTCCTGGCAGGAGTAGGCGGTAGAGGTTCGGGAGTTTCTCGACCTTCAGCAACCGAGGTGCTTGCTCAGTCACCGGAACGGTTTCAGGATGGTTAGAAGTCATGCCTGACGATACAGGGTGACAAGTGCGGGTGACAAGTGAAATTTAACGCGAACAGCATTTTGTTGGTAAAGTGCTTTCAATTATCACTTTATGGGTTGGTAGCTCAGTCGGTAGAGCAGCGGCCTTTTAAGCCGTTGGTCCCGGGTTCGAATCCCGGCCAACCCACCATCTAACCAAGAATGGGTGAAATTCAACCCAAGCTGCCCCGTTTCCGCGCACCATCGCATCCGCGAATCGCGGTCGCCGGACAAATGCCCCACGTGCGGCTGTTTCCTCGAACGCAACGCGATTTCATTCCGCATCTGGGATTGAGCGATGGAAACAACTGCTGATACCACCGTCCAATGAATATCGGTGGAATTGGCGGCGGCTGGCAGGGCGCGTTGCTCCGTGCGCGCCGCTCGTGGCAAGGTCATGCCCGGCGCGGGTGATTGTGAATCGCCACGCGGATGTCGAACTCCTTCACGAGCTTCTCAAGCATGTCGAGCTGGTTGACGCCTTCCGTGGTCACGGCATAAAGCCCGAGCTTCCTGGCGAACTCAAAAATCTTCCGCTACTCCACCTCGTCTTTGGTGTCCACGACGCCGTAATTGACCGCGCGCACGCCATGCTTGGCCAGGTGAGCCTTGACCTTCTTGATGATTTCGTCCGACGCGTCGTGTCCCCATTTCACGTCCGTCTGGTCGGGGCTGAGTTTCTGGCCGGGATAAAACTCAATGACCTTCCCGCCGGCCAGCGCGGTTTTTTCGATCGCCTCGAACGCGCTGAGGCGGTTGAATGTCCACGCTTGGCAGCCGATGGCGGAGCCACCGATTTTGCAATCGTCCGGGATGGGCGCACCGATGGCGGCGGGAGACGCGGCGAGCGCGCGAGTGAAGAATGTAAGTGCAGCGTACCTGGTGATGCGTGTCATGGTCGAATCCGTGACTGATTAATTCATGTGTCTGAACCGGGAACAATCGGCGCACTTATAGCGCAGGCAACACGCCGGTATGTTAAACAAATTTCATACACTCACTGACGCTTGACACGGCATCGCTGTGGCGGCGCAAGCACGCGCAACCGACCGCATTCAATGGAGAAGGTCGCCGGCAAATGACCGATCAGCTCGCCATCAAGTTCGAACGGGGCCGGGGACTCGCTGGAAAGAATGAAGGTTTCGGCCTGAAGTCTTTGGACTACACCCGCCGGGACTTTTCCGGACGCCAGCAACGACAGGCCGCAACGGGCGAGGGTCAGCCAGCCGGCGCGCGGAAAGACGCACACGTCGAGCAGCCCATCGCGCAAATCAGCCTGCGGAAATATCTTGTAATTGCCGCCGTACCGCCGCCCGTTGCCGATCAAGATCAATTCACCCTCGGCCCGGTTCGCCCCGGTCGAAACCCCGATTTGCGGGAGTTTTCCCGCCAATACTTTGAGTCCGGCCACAACGTAGGCCAACGGGCCGATTCTTTTCTTGTGCGACCAGGAAACCCGCTCGATGGCGCGTGCATCCAGGCCCGCCCCGGCGAGTTGAGCGAAGTGCCGCCGCTGCTGCACACCGCTGGCCGAAAACTCAACGCAGGGCAGATCAATGCGCGTTTCACGACCGCGGCGAATGACGGCCCATGCCTTTTCAACCGCGAGCGGGATGCCGAGTTCGCGCGCGAAAACGTTGACGGTGCCAAGCGGCAACACACCAAGGCAGACGCGCGTGAAACCGTCCGGCGCATCGCCGATGCCGTTGAGCACTTCGTTGATCGTGCCGTCGCCGCCGGCGGCGATGATGAGTTCAAATCCTTCACGCACCGCTTCGGCGGCAAGTCGCCGCGCGTCACCGGGCGCGGCGGTTTTTTTGAGTGCGCAGGTTGCGCCGATGGCGTCAAGCTGCCGACGGAAGCGTTCGGCCTTCTCACCTTTGGCGGCTGGATTGAAGATGACACACGGGCGCACAACCCATGTTTTGGCCTGCGTCGGGCGGGTTCGTCGAGGAGAAAGGACGGCGCGCGGTACTGCTCCACGGCTGATTTCTCAAGGCGGCAACCATGAGGCGCGCGAGACGGTTACGAGGGAGAAGGCTTTGCGGGAGTTGCGGGCGGCCATGAAGTCGAAGAAGCCGTGCAGGGTCGCCTGGCGCGGATTGCGACAGCGTTGAATCCAATGCACGGCCACACTGACCACCGCGCGGCGGATCATCGCCAGATTCAGGACGCTGACGGGGTGGCGCACGCGGCTGCGGTCTTCCCCGGCGCTGACGTCCAACCGCAGATGGAGGCGCGTTTCAATGCCGTGTCACTTTCCATTTACGATTGGCGATTTACGAGTTACGATCTGCCCCACATGCTCAACCTTGAACAACTTTCCGAACTGCTGGAGAGAAACCGCGCGGCAGCCTCGGCCCGCGTGAAAGAGTTTTCCATCGGCGGACACCATTTCGCCTTCAACTCCCAGCCTGCGATCATGGGGGTCATTAACCTTTCACCCGACTCGTGGTATCGCGAGAGTGTCTGCCTCACGGCGGACGCGGCGATTCAACGCGGCCAAGTGATGAAAGCACAGGGCGCAGACATTGTGGACATTGGCGCGGAGTCCACGCTGGCAAACGCGATGCGCGTGGATGATGCGGGACAAAACAGCAAACTGCTCCCGGTCATCAAGGCGCTGCGCGAAAGCGACGTGTTGGTCTCGGTGGAAACCTATCAACCCGTCGTAACCCAAGCATGTCTCGAAGCGGGTGCCAACATTCTCAACCTCACCGGCTCGGACCACAGTAACGAATTCTTCCGAATGGTCGCGGCGCACGCCGCCGCAGTCATCATTTGCTACGTGCAGGGGGAAAATGTGCGCGAGGTTGGCGATTACGATTTCAGCGCCGACCCGGTTGGAATGATGCGCGAGTATTTCTCACGTCAGATCGAAGTTGCGCAGCACAATGGCGTGGAGAAAATCTTTTTGGACCCCGGCCTCGGATTCTATTACCGCAACCTCCAGGACAGCGCGGTGCGCGTGCGACATCAGATGAACGTCTTTTTGAATACGTTCCGGTTGCGCACGCTGGGTTTCCCGATTTGCCACGCACTGCCGCACGCCTTCGAGTATTTCCAAGATGAAGTGCGGTGTGCCGAACCGTTCTTCGCCGTGCTCGCCGCCTTGGGCAAGACCGAATTGTTTCGCACGCACGAAGTCCCGCGTATCAAGGCGGTGTTGGAGACGATGAAAGTCTTCTGAACGCGGAAAACGCCGACAGGCAGAGAATCTACGCCCGGTGACAGAGGAAAACGCCTTCCTCTTCTGAATCCGTAATCCACTGTTGGCGCAGCTCGAAGCCGTGCTGTCCCAGCAACCGGCGCACGCGGTCGGACGTGTAGCGATAGGAGAAGAACAGCCGGATGTTTTCAGCCTCGGAAAACTCAAAACATTCGCCTTCCACCTCGAGCCGGCGTGGTTTTGAAAAGTGGAACAACGCGGCGACGCGCTTCAAGCCGCCGGGCGGGCATTCCTGAACAGAAAACTTCAACTCGCCGTCATTGCGCTCCACGCCCAAGTCGAGCAGGAATGTCATCAGCCAGTCGTGAGTCAGTTCGTTGTCATACTGTGGCAGGATGCGTTGCACCCCGGCGGCGTAATCCGGACCGGGCGCGAGATTTGCACTCAACAACAATTGGTCGTGAGGTCGGACCAGTTTCGCGAGCTTCGGCAGGATGCTGTCCGGCTCGAAATTCGGCATCATCCCAAAGAATGTGATCAATCGCGGAACTCCGGCCGGTCTTTGCGTTTGGAAAAAGGCCGGCAGATCATCGGCGGAAGCCAGGTCGCACACGAACGGCAGACAGTTTTCTTCCGCGACAAGGGCCAACACTGCTTGTCGTGCCACCAGCACCATCGGCGTGCTCACGTCGCAGGGCGTGTAAACAAGTTGCTTGCCCAAGCCGGCCAGTTGCTTGAGCAGGCGCGAGTCCTTCTGCCCGCCGCCGCAGCCCAACCCGATGACGTGAGCCTGTGGCAAGGTGTGGCCAGCAACGGCGGCGGCGAACGCGGCATTGTAAATCGCGGCGCAGTCGGGGTCTTTGCGTGACGACGAATAAGCCTGGTGTAGCGCCAGCCATTTCTGAGCCTGCTTGACGCTGTCGTAATGAAACTTGTGATTGACCTGCCGCGAGCGCAGCGACTCGAGCAAGTCGCGTCGCACATTTTCAGGAAACTGGCTGGCGTGAATGGTGACGTTGGCGACGGACGACATATCAGAATCTCCTCACGTCGGCTGCCAGAGTTTGGACTGCGAAAAGATTTGGTAGAGGGGCAGGCAGACCGTTGAGGGTCGCGTTGAGCGCGGGCAGGTCGTGCAAGCTCATCGTTCGCGCTCCAGTCGTTGAACGGTCGCGAGGATTTCGCTGCGCACGAGTGCCGAATCCACACCTTCGCCGGTGGTCTCAAACACACCGCGCAGCCGCGCCTGTTTGTCCACGACCACAAAAATCGTGCTGTGAATGAACGAGGCTTCGGGGTTTTCGCGCTCCGCCGGTTTCTTTTGAATTACCGTGAGCTTCAAACTGTCAATCGCCAGCCCGGCGATTTCTTTTTTACCGCCGGTGAGAAACATCCACCGATCCGGGTTCGCGCCATAGCGTTCACCATAAGTTTTTAGAACCGCCGGGGTATCGTGATCTGGGTCGGTCGTGAGGGTGACGAGTTTTGCTCCACTCGTCGCCGGCAACTCGTCTTGAATCAATCTCATCTGCCTCGTCATCCGAGGACACGGGCCATTGCAACTGGTGAAAATGATGTCAGCCACCCACACGCGCCCGCGCAAATCGGCAAGCGTAACGGCGACCCCGGCCTGGTTGGTCAAGGTGAAGTCCGCAACCCGTCCGAGCACGCGAGGCGAAGCGCCGGTTGCGTGCCGCGGCTCAATTCGGGAAAGAATGTAGCTCACGCACAGAATGACGATCAGCAGGCCAATCCCGATCCAGATGGTACGCGAGAGTTTTTGTGAAACATCGTCCATAGCGATTGCGCCAGACGCGCTGAGGCTATGGCAAGGGTAGAAACCGTCGCAAGGATGAACTCAAGGAAACCGATCGTGCGGTTACTCAAAACTGTCGGCGCAACCGTTGTCACAAAGTTGCGCGCAATAGACTTGATGCCAGCCCACCTTCGTTGGCTTGAACCAGTTTGGCACTCTCATGCCGGGGACGGCGTCCGGCGAAACTGGATTTTGCGGTTACTTCGCTTCCAGCGTGAAGTCCACCTTGACGTCGCCATCTTTGACTTCGACTGCCTTCTCCATGCCAGCAGGGGCCGCTTTACGGTGCATGGCCACGCCGGTGTATTTGCCGGCGGGGACGTTCTTGATCGCAAACCTGCCATCCTTGCCGGTGACCGCGAAATAGGGATGATCCGCCACGTTGACGTAAGCGAACATCCACGGATGCACATCGCACTTGAACCGCAGGAAATTCTCCGCCTTGGGGAAAGTGAAAACTTAATCCGCGCCGCCCGGCATTTGCGTCTTGTTGTCTTCCTTGTCGCCGGTTGCCGTCGGCGTGGAATGGATGTTGTACAACACCGGGTCGGAATTCTTCACCACGATCTTCTGGCCGGTCTGGCGGCCAGCACATACGGCGTATATTCACAGCCTTTCTGGTCAATGACGATCGGCTCCGCCGGGGCGCCGGTGGATTTGCCGCTGATGCCCTTCAACGTCACGAACACATCGGCCAGTTCGCCTTTGCCGCCCACCACAAAGAAACGGGTCCCCCACCGTTTCGGTCTGCAACTGGCCGCAATTCGCGTCGTCCTTGATCCGGGTGATTTCCTTTTCGGCCGGCGGCGTGCTCTTGAGGGTGATGGTGCCGGTGATGTCGCCGGCGGAGGCAACTTACGCGGCGCCGATTCCGGCGATGGCAGCGATAACGGAACGGGTTTTCATATTTTTGGTTTCCCGGGTCGTAAGCTCAGTTTGAAACTGTCAGTCACGCCTCGCTTCCACAAGGTTTGGGTCATTTCAAACCCGCCATCACCCGCGCCATTTCCAGCGCGGTCTGCGCTGCCTCTGTGCCACGGTTGTGTTTCGCGCCGAGACAACGGACACGCGCGTGCTTCACCTTTTCAAAAAGGAACACGCTGTGGATGACGGGCAGCTTGTGCTGCACTTGAATCTGCGCCAGCGCGTGCGTCACGCCCCAACCAATGTGTTGCGCGTGGCTCGTCTCGCCCTGAAATATGACGCCGAGACAAATGATTGCCGAGTAGCGCCGCGTGATCGCCAGTTTCGCCGCCGCCGCCGGAATCTCAAACGCGCCCGGCACGCGCACCACCTGGACTTTGGCGACGGCCCGGAGCAACTCCGTTTTGGCGGCGTGCAACATCGCGTCCACATACTCGGCGTTGTAACGCGAGGCGACGATGGCGAACGTGCCGCCGTCGGCGTGTTGCCTGCGAATCGCAACTCGCTTTAGCATGACTGCCCTCCGCGAGTACAAGTCGTAAATAGAAAATCGAAAATCATAAATTCACAGCAAATGCCCCATCTTCTCGCGTTTGGCTTTCAGGTAGCGCTCGTTGTGCGGATTAGGTTTTACCTTAATCGGGACTTGCTCGACAATTTCTAGGCCGTAGCCTTCCAAACCGACAATCTTTTTTGGATTATTGGTCAGCAGCCGGATGGTCTTGAGGCCCAAGTCCACGAGAATCTGCGCGCCCAACCCGTATTCGCGCAGGTCCATGTCAAAGCCGAGTTTCTTATTCGCCTCCACCGTGTCGTAGCCCTGCTCCTGCAGCTTGTAAGCTTTGATCTTTGGCGCCAACCCGATGCCGCGTCCTTCCTGCCGCATGTAAACAATCACGCCGCGCCCGGCGGCAGCCACTTGCCGCATGGCTTGGTGGAGTTGCGCGCCGCAATCGCAGCGGCGCGAGCCAAACACGTCGCCGGTGAGACATTCGCTGTGGACGCGCACAAGCACTTTCGGCTTGCCCGCCACGTTACCGTGGACGAGCGCCAGATGATTCTGGCCGTCGAGCTTCGAGCGATAGAGCACAAGCTCGAAGTCGCCGTGGTCCGTCGGCATCTGCACGATTTCGACGCGCTCGACGAGTTTCTCGCGCGTGCGCCGGTGCTCAATGAGGTCCGCGATCGTGCAAATCTTCAGCCGATGTTTCCGGGCGAACTTCAACAATTCCGGCAACCGCGCCATCGTGCCGTCGTCGTTCATGATTTCGCAAATCACGCCGATGGGGCGACAGCCGGCGAGCACAGTCAAATCCACCGCGGCTTCCGTGTGCCCGGCGCGTTGCAACACCCCGCCCAGCCGCGCCCGCAGCGGAAAAACATGGCCGGGTTGCACGAGGTCGTCGGGCACCGCGGTTGGGTCGGCGAGGATCTTGATCGTGGCGGCGCGGTCGGCGGCGCTGATGCCGGTGGTGATGCCGTGCGCGGCGTCCACGCTTACCTGGAAATCAGTTTTGAAGACCTCCCGGTTCTGCTTGACCATTCGCTCGACGCCGAGTTGCTGCAACCGCTCGTTCGTAGTCGGCGCGCAAACCAATCCGCGCCCGTGCTTGGCCATGAAGTTCACAGCTGCGGGCGTGACGTGTTGCGCGGCCATGATGAGGTCGCCCTCGTTCTCGCGGTCCGCGTCGTCCACGACGATGACCATCTTCCCTTTGCGGATTTCCGCAACGACGGACTCAATTGAATCAAAATGCGCTTTCATGCAGCTACAGGAGACTATCGGGGAAACGCCCAAACGCCAGACGCAAAATCCTTTCCGTCGTCCTCGTCCTCGTTCTCCTCTTCGTCCTCGATTCCGGGCTGGCTTGCAGATTCGTTGTTTCGGGGAGGAGGACGAGAACGAGGAGGAGGAGAGATCAGAGCGGGATGGCCTCGTCCACCAGCATCACCGGAATGTTCTGGCGGATTGCGTAAAGGAATTTGCCGTCGGCACGCAGCAACCCGCCATCAATTTTCTCCTTCACCGGCTGGCCGGCGCGATTCTTCAGCCCGCCAGCGGCAATCTTCTCGTTGAGATTCTCGACAAGGGCGGGTTCGGCGACGCGCAACTCCTGGTGCGTTTCCGGGCAACACAACATTTTCAAAAGTTCGGCGTCAATCATAAATCCATGTAGCGGCGCTCTGTGAGCGCCGCACGCGATTTTTTCAGAATGCGACAGTCGCAGACCGCCGCTACAGCCGCATCGTAAACTTGTCTAAGTGGAATTTTCGTCCGCGCGGAGAGTTTCTTGCACGATTCGTATTCCGGCGAGGCTTGCACCACACGCCCGTCAAGCCTGCCGATTTTAACTGTCACCGCGCCGAGGGGGGTTTTCACCGATTTGAATTCGCGCCGCAGCTTGCGCCGCTCCGCCACCGTGCGCCGCACGCCAAACGCCGTGGTTTCGCGGAGAATCATTTCGGCGAATTTGTCCGCGTCCGCCTCGGCGCACAAGACCGTGAGCAGCACGCCCGGACGGTTCTTTTTCATCTGAATAGGCGTGTGAAAAACGTCCAGCGCGCCTGCCGCCAATGTCCGCTCGACAAAGTGGCCAAGAATTTCTCCGCTGATGTCGTCGAGATTGGTTTCGAGCACCGCCACACGGTCGGTTTCCCAATTCAAATTTCGTAGGACAGGCGTCGCGCCTGTCTCCTTTTTCGGTTCCCGCTTGAGCGGAAATTCAGAGACAGGCGCGACACCTGTCCTACCCAAAACGGCGCGCAGCACATTGGGCCGCGTCCGGTTGTTCCGTGTTCCAAGGCCAAAGCCGATTTTCTCCGCGACCAACCCGCTCATCGGCGCAAAGCTTTCGACGAATTCCGCCAGCAACGCCGCGCCCGTGGGCGTGACCAGTTCGTGCGGTTCGTCGCACTGCGAGACGCCGATGCCGCGCGCGCCAAGGATGGCAAGCGTCGCCGGGGCCGGAACGGGAAATCTGCCGTGGGCGCAATTCACCCAACCCACACCCTCGACCACCGGCGCGGACAGCATGCGCGGTTTGCCAAGCATTTCCAGCGCGATACACGCGCCCACGATGTCCACGATGGAATCCACCGCGCCGACTTCGTGAAAATGCACGCGCGCTGACGGGATTCCGTGGATTTTCCCTTCCGCGACCGCGATGCGTTGAAACACGGCGACGGATTTGCATTTCACCCACGGGGAGAGTTTGCTGCGCGAGATGAGCTTTTTGATTTCGGCAAAGGTGCCGCCGGCGCCATGGTGATGATGTTCGTGATGCGTGCCGTGCTGGTGGTCGGGTTCGTGAGCCTCCGCCAAATGGACGTCGAACTTCACGCCCGCGATGCCGGACTTTTGTTTGCGCGCAACGTGCAGGTGGTAGCCGCGGAGTTTGAGTTTTTTTAGTTCACGCTCCAGCCGGCCCGCATCCACGCCCAAATCAATCAGTGAGCCAAGCAGCATGTCGCCGCTGATGCCGCTGAAGATGTCGAGGTAGAGCGTTTTCATATTGTAGCGGCAGTCTATGACCGCCGCATTTTTCAATCGAATCTCAAGGGGTATATTTCTCCCTGATACGGCCATTCCGTCCAGCTTTTTACCAACGCGGCGCGAACAGGGTTTCCTACCATGTAAAGCCATTTTGCGGAATACGATTCACCGGAGCGAAGGATATGGTCGAAAAAACCTTTCTGCCAATGCGGCGCGGCACGACCAAGTTCATTAAGTTTCTTTGAAAGAAAGTTTTTCAGATTTTTCATCCACGCAGAAAAATTTGCGGCTGGCGGCGGAAGTTTGACGAAGAGATGCACATGGTCTGGCATCAGAATGTAGCGCCCAACAAACACATCTCGCGCCAACGCTTGCTGGCTGAATCGGATGAAAGCGGCGTGGAGTTCCGGGTGAGCCAGAATCGGTTTTCGCCCTTCAACACAAAACGGGATGAAGTAAACAGGACTGTTCTCATAAACTCGCTCCAAACGATGCAATCGCTCGGCCATGAAAGTTTGCGGCGGTCATAGACCGCCGCTACACGCGCACAGCGCATTCACCACGGATACGCCGCTGGCGCAACTGTTCAACATCCCAAGCAAAGCCGCCACACCGCCGAAGCTCGCGCCGAAGCCCACGCTCGTGGGCACGGCGATCACCGGTTTATCCACCAATCCGCTTACCACGCTCGGCAGCGCGCCTTCCATGCCGGCAACGACGACGACCACGTTCGCGCGTTGAATCACTTCCAGGCGGCTGAACAGCCGATGCACGCCCGCCACGCCGACGTCGTTCACGCGCACGACGCGGTTGCCCATGATTTCGGCGGTGACGGCGGCTTCCTCGGCCACAGGCAAATCACTCGTGCCCGCGCAAATCACGGCGATAACTCCCTCCCGTTTGGGCAACGGTCTCTTTTCAATCGTCACGCAGCGCGCGAGTTCGTGGTGGACGGCGCGCTTGAATCTTTTTCGCAAGGCGCGCGCGTGTTCCGGAGCGAGGCGCGTGGCGAGAACACGCTGTTCGCGCTCGACCAGCTTGGCGGCAATTTTGACCACCTGCGACGGGGTTTTGCCCTGGCCAAAAATGATTTCGGGAAAACCTTTCCGCAATGCGCGGTGCGTGTCCACTTGGGCGAAACCCAGATCGGCCAACGGAGCGGCCTGGAATGAGTGCAACACCTGGTCGCGGCCCACGCCACCGGCGCGGAATTTTTCCAGGAGTCGGATGGCTTCAGCGGTTGTCACCCGGCAAAGCTGCCACAAGAACACCGCACGGTCACGCGGGAAAAAGCGCCAACCCGCGCCCGAACTCAGTGATGATGATGACGGAAGAGACGATGCCGGTTTTGGAACAGATACCAGACGATGAACACGTTCAGGGCGAGAATGGCAAACACCGCCAGTGACGGACGGTGGACGAGTTCGTAAACCTCAATCGGCACAAAGAACGCCGATTCACCGATGGCCAGCCAGCCAGCCCAACTCACGCGGAAAATCAATCCCACCCCTTCCACCAAGGAAAACAGGCTGTAAAAGAACGCACCGCCGGCCACGAGAATGACTTTGGCGGGTGTCACCAACGCGATTTTGTTTTCAAGGTCGGAGAAGAACTTTTTTTCCGGGTCAATGTGCAGGAATTGAAGCAGCCCCCGGAACTGCTCCGGCAGATTATTGTCCGAAAGACTGTAAACGCCTAACGCCAGCAGAAGTAGCAGTGTGCCCTTGACCAACTTGATGCCAATGATGACGTAGAGCGTCGGGGCGCGCTTTTTAGTGAACGTCGTGTCGCTTTGAGGTTGGTCAGACATCTATCGGATCTTCTCCAACAGCAACGAAAGCAATTCGGAAATTTTCACACGATCCTGCCGCCCGTCATCACGGTAACGCAACGTCACCGTGTCGAGCAGTTCCGGCTTTTCGCCCAGCGTGTCGAAATCAATCGTCAGGCAAAACGGCGTTCCCGCCTCGTCCTGCCGCGCGTAACGGCGGCCAATCGAACCCGCGTCGTCGTAAAACACGTTCATCCACGGGCGCAATAAATCGCGCACTTCCAGCGCCTTCTTCACGAGGTCAGGCTTGTTCTTGAGCAATGGCATCACGCCAACCTTGATCGGCGCGACGCGCGGATGGAATTTCAGAATCACCCGCGTCTCGCTCTTGCCCTTGGCGTCCGTCTCGGTGACTTCCGAGTAGGCGTTGCAGATGAGCGCCAACGTCAACCGGTCCACGCCCGCGCTCGGCTCGATGACGTGCGGAATGTATTGGCCCTTGGCGAGACCGTTGGCGTCCTCGGTGGCCTGCTTGGACGCAGCCTCAGCCTCCACGCCCGTTTTCGTCAGGTATTTTTTCCGGTTCTCGTAGTAGCGACGCCAGAGATCGTCCTGCTTTTCCTTCGGCAATTTTCCCCACGCGGCGCGCAGTTCCTCGTCGAACACGCCCATGGGCTTGCCGGAAAAACGCGCGTGCTGGCTCAAATCAAAATCGCTGCGGGCGGCCACGCCTTCGAGTTCCTCGCCCATCAATTCGCCCTTCTCGTCGCGCTTACTGAACGGGAACTTGAACAGGATGTCCACACAAGCGCGGGAGTAGTGCGCCAGTTCCTCCGGCTTCTGCCAATACTCGACGAGCGTCGTGCGCGGCAATCCGATGCCTTCGTAAAACTTGATGCGCTCCTCGACCCAATACTTATGCCACGCTTCCCAGCCCCAATTCGATTGTAGCCGCGTCTCGTCAGAGCGCGGATCGGAATCCGCGTTTTCACAAACGCGGCTACCTATTTCAGCCGCTTTTGCCACTTTTCCGTGAATGGCTTCGACCACCTCATCCGGTTTAATGAAAAACTCCAGCTCCATCTGCTCAAACTCACGGGAGCGGAAGGTGAAATTGCGCGGCGTGACCTCATTGCGAAACGCCTTGCCGACTTGTGCGATACCAAATGGAACTTTTTGCCGCGAGGTTTCGAGTACATTCTTGAACTGCGCGAAGATGGCCTGCGCGGTTTCGGGGCGAAGATACGCAACGTTGTCCTCGCTCTCCACTGGGCCGACGTAGGTTTTGAACATCAGGTTGAACGGGCGCGCTTCTGTAAGTCCAACGCCACTCTCAGGATGAAAATCAATTGAGTCCTCAACTTTTTCCGTCCGCTCCAATGTTGGTTCAGGATGGGAAAGTCCTCGTTGTGAGTAAAACTCTGTCGCCGCTTTGTATGCACTTTCAGGTGGTTTCCCGGCTTTAATCAAAACTGCGAATCTCTCTTCGCAAACTCCGCGTGCACGTTCGCTAATTCCTTTCAAGATCCGCTCACCAGCTTCGCGTAATTTCGGATTCACGCTTTTACTCAACGTGTTTGCCACTTTGTAAGCATTGTTTTCAGACGCCAATTCTTTCTGAAGCTCCGATTCAGGCTCAAAGCCTTCCACCAAATCCATAATGTCAGCCAATTGAACAGGGTCTTCAGCACCCTTGAAATAATATGCAACGCCGCTGTGCGGTTCGACTTGATCGGCGCGAACTCTTTTTTTTGTCAGCGGACATTCACGCATTAAGTCCGCAAACGTGTCCACGTGACCGCTGGCCTCCCAGATCTTCGGCGACATGATGATGGTGGCTTCCAGCCCGACGACGTCGTCGCGCTGGCGGGTCATCGTGTTCCACCAGAGTTCCTTGACGTTGCGCTTGAGTTCCGCGCCCAGCGGGCCGTAGTCCCAAAAACCGTTGATGCCGCCGTAAATCTCGGAGGACTGGTAAATGAACCCGCGCCGCTTGCACAGCGACACGATTTTTTCCATGAGCGGAATCTCTTTTGGATCGGCCATAAGGACGGGCAGTGTTCGCCATGCGTCCGGCGATGTCAAGGTGACGGCCAAGACGAAGTAGCGCGGAATTTATTCCCCAGGTCTCGCGTTGGGCGCGGCAACTCGCGGAATAAATTCCGCGCTCCGATCCGGCGGTTGGCTTCCCACCCGGAAATGTTTCGCGGCGCGCCCCCGACAGGGTGAGCGCCCGGGGAATGGCCTGTGAATAACTTGTGCATTTTAATGGTTGAAAAAACTTCCCAGCTGTTCAAAAATTTTCTTGGTTCCTCATCCTTTTTCATAGGCAGGGAATCGTCTTGAGAGGGCGGCCAAGAGCTCGGGTCGCCCTTTCTACTTGGCAACCACGTCGGGTCTTCGGCGGCGTTTCACCACTCGATCACGGCCGCTCCCCAGGTCAGGCCCGCGCCGAACACCACCAGCAGGATCAAATCACCCCGCTGAATCCGCCCGGACGACACGGCTTCGTCCAGCGCGATGGCCACGGACGCGGCGGAGGTGTTGCCGTATTTATCGAGGTTCACGAACATCTGGTCGGGCCGCACGCCCAGCCGCACGCCCACAGCGTCAATGATGCGGCGGTTGGCCTGGTGCGGGATGACGCATTTGATTTTAGTGATGTCAATTTCGCAGCGGCGCAGGGCTTCCTGGGCCGCGGTCTGCATCGCCTGCACGGCGTGTTTGAAAGTCTCCTTACCTTCCATCTGCACGTAGTGCTGGTCCGTGCTGACAGATTCAGCGGTGGCCGGACACCGGCTGCCGCCACCGGGCACTTTGAGCAACTCGGCCTTCGTCCCGTCCGCGCCCATCACCGCCGTGAGCAAACCGTGTGATTGCGGACGGTTCTGCAAGACGACCGCGCCCGCGCCATCGCCGAACAGCACGCAGGTGTTGCGGTCCTTCCAGTTCGTGATGGTAGAAATCTTCTCCGCGCCGATGACCAGCACGGCGTCATAGGTGCGCGACATGATGAATTGCTGGCCGATTTCCAGGCCGTAAATGAAGCCGGCGCAGGCCGCCTCCAAGTCGAACGCCGCGGCCCGGCGCGCGCCGATTTTCTGCTGCACGAGACACGCGGTCGAGGGGAACAGCATGTCCGGCGTGCAGGTGGCGACGATGATGAGATCAATCTGGTCGGCCGTGACGCCAGCCATTTTGATCGCGCGCCCGGCAGCCTTGGCGCCAAGGTCGGACGTGAACTCGTCCTTGGCGGCGATGCGGCGTTCCTTGACGCCGGTGCGGGTCATAATCCATTCGTCGGAGGTGTCCACCATTTTTTCGATTTCATGATTGGTGAGCACTCTGGCCGGCAAATACGAACCGACACCGGTGATGGATACGGTGCGACCCTGAAAATTATACCGGGCGCGCGGATTCTTGAATCGGGATGAGGGGGCTGGGATCATGCAGTGACGGTCGTGGTGACGGCAGATTCAACCGCGGCCATGCGCTCGTTGGCGCGCGCAATCTCCCGGGAGATGATTTCGTTGACGTGATGTTCGACGGATTCAGCAGCAATGCGGATGGCGTTCATGACCGCGCGGCCGCGCGCGGAGCCGTGAGTCTTGATCACGGGGCCATTGAAGCCGAGCAAGGGCGCGCCGCTTCGCAACTCTGGGTCGAGGCGGCGCTTGATGCTGTGGAAGGCGTTCCGCAGCAACAGCGCTCCGAGCTGGCGTTTGGGGTTCTTCGTCAGTTCGCTTTTCAGCATGGAGAAAATGGCCGCCGCCAGACTCTCGCAAGTTTTCAAAACGATGTTGCCGACGAAACCGTCGCACACGGCCACATCCACGCCGCCCTTGAACAAATCGTGGCCCTCGATGTTGCCGATGAAATGAATTTCAATTTGTTTGCAAAGCCGGAAGGCCTCGAGCGTCAGCTCGTTGCCCTTGGTGTCTTCGGTGCCAATGCTGAGGATGCCGACGCGCGGGCTCTGGTAACCGAGGACTTCGCGCGCATAGATGCTGCCCATCACCGCGTAGTGTGCGAGGTGGACGGGTTTGCACTCGATGTTTGCGCCGGAATCCAGCAGGACAAATTGGCGGTCCGGCGTGGGGATGACCGTGGCAATGCCACCGCGGTCCACCCCGGGAATGCGGCCGAGCTTGAAGGTCGCCGCCGCGAAAATTCCGCCGGTGTTGCCGAGCGACACCACGGCGTCAGCTTTGCCGTCGTGAACGAGTCCAACCGCGCGGGCAATGGAGCAGTCGCGTTTTTTGCGCAAGGCGCTGGCGGGCTTGTCGTCCATCGTCAGGAATTCGCTGGCGTGGACAACATGCACGCGGCGGTCACGCAAGCCGGTTTGCGCCAGCGCGGCGTGGATTTCGTTCTCCTGGCCGACGAGGTGAAGCGCTGAGATGTTGATGCCGGCTTCGAGGGCCCGTTTGGCGCCTTCGACGACGACCCCGCAACCGTGGTCACCGCCCATGACATCCACTGCGATTCGCATAAACACAAAAACGCGGAAATCTTTCCCGCGCCGGGGAAACTGTATCAAGCCCCAGCCGTGACGGTCAGGACCTGGCGTCCCCTGTAGTAGCCGCACGCCGGACAGACCCGGTGCGGGACATACGGGGCCGCGCATTGCGGGCACGTGCTGAGTTGTGGCAGGGTCATTACGCTGTTGTACGCGCGGCGCATGCGCTGCCGGCTCGTTGATGGTTTTCGCTTTGGGACGCCCATAGTTAGCTCGCTTTTAAATTCTACAATTTCAGTTTGTCCAATTCCGACCAGGCCGCCGAATCCGATTCTGTCCGGTCCCGGTCACTCGTTTTCTTTTTGCCGATTTCCGTCCTGGCCAGTCCGCGACATTTTGAATCACACACCGGATGCTGCGGAAACGCGAGGAGAATATCCTCGCGAATGTGGGGCGTCAAGTCCACGCAATCGCTGCTCACGGGCACGCATTCCTCGCCCTTCAATGGCAGGAGGCAGGTCCACTCCGCCAAATTCAGGTCGCAGGCGAATGGCTTCAGGCAACGGACGCACTGGCAAGCCAACGTGACCCGCAGCGAACCGCGAACCAGCAGGTTGTTGTCGAGCAACTGCGCCTCCAGATCGTGTGACACCGGGCCGGCCACACGGATCATTTCGTCGTACGTTTCCAAGTCCAGTTCGCCCGTTGGCAGTTCGCCTTGGAGCCGGACGTTCTGATTCGCCAGATGGCGCAGGTTCACGACCAACGGCATAAATTTCCCTCTAGGCCGGTGTGACGGCGAACTTTTCTTTCAACGCCGCCTGCACGTGGGCCGGCACGAACGCGCTCACATCGCCGCCCAACCGCGCGATTTCCTTCACGATGCGCGAACTCAAGAACGTATAAGTGTCCTTCGGCATCATAAAAATGGTTTCCACCCGTTCGTCGAGTTTGCGGTTCATCAAGGCCAGTTGAAATTCAAACTCAAAGTCCGACACCGCCCGCAGTCCGCGCACCACGGCCGTGGCCGAACGGCGGGCGGCGTATTTCACGAGCAGGCCGTCGAACGCATCCGTCTCGACGTTCGGCATGTGCCGGACGGCTTTTTGGACGAGTTTCAGGCGTTCCTCAAGCGTGAACAGCGGCTGTTTGCTGTCGCTCTTGGCGACGGCGACGACGACCCGGTTGAACAGTTTGGTCGCGCGCTGAATCACGTCCAGATGTCCGTTTGTCAACGGGTCGAAGCTGCCGGGATAAATCGCGGTGCGCATGACGACACTATAGCAACCGGCGCCGGACTGACGAGAGAAAATGTTCTGCAACCGGAAAGCCGAGCACAACGCCGTCAACTTATCTCCGGCGGATTTTGTGGCTTTACGAAAAACATCGTTTGAAAATCTTCCGCGACGGTGCCCGGCGGCATCCAGGGCACTTCATAAATCCGCACCGGTTTGTTGAAACCCTTGGGCGTCGTCGGTTCCTTTTCGACGCAGGTGGCAGCCAGCGCGGGGTCGTCGCGGAGCAGATGTTGATAAGTTGCTTCGCCGATGATGATGCGGCCGCGCCCGGAAATTCCTTCGAGCCGGCTGGCGAGGTTCACTTCGCGGCCAAACACGGTGTAATTCAAAAAGTGAGCCTCCGAACCCATCAAACCGGCGGTCACCAGGCCCGTATTGATGCCGGTGCCGAGGGTGAGCGTGGGGAGCGGCGGTTTGGGCGGCAGGCCTGCGGACGCGCGCGCGCGGTTTTCCAATTCGCGTTGCGGATTCTGGGCGGCGCGCTGCTGGTTCAATTTGTAGATGGCCCGCTGCGCGTCAATCGCCGCGCGCACGCAGGCCAGCGCGTGCTGCGGGTGGACCGTTGGCGCGCCCCAGAACGCCATGACGCAATCACCGATGAATTTGTCGAAGATGCCTTTGTGCTTGATCGCGGCATTGATCACGCAGGTCAGATACAGGCTCACCGTGTTGAGGGTTTCCTTGGAGAACTCATCGAAGCATGCCTCCGCCACGTCGTGCGATAGCTTGTGTTCGCGCACGTAGTCAGCCACGCGCTCCTGGGTGTAGTCGGTCAGTTCGGTGAAGCCGCGCACGTCCGCGAACAGCACGGTCACCTCGCGCCGCGCGCCGCCCAGCGAAAGTTTTTCCGCGCGCAGCAATTCGTTCACAACTTCCGGCGACACGATCTTGGAGAACACGGTTTTGATCCGGCGGCGTTCCGTTTGCTCGAACACGACGCGATAAGTGAGCAACATCCCGTGCTCAATGATCATCGCGCCCACGATGGGCAGGACGAGCGGCAACCAGTAGCGATACTGCACGTAGAGGAACAGGCCGGCCGCGCAATACAAAATCGCCAGCAGGACGACTCCAGCAGAGGCCGGGAAGACGCGCCACTGCCACGTCAGAAACGCCGTCAACACGCCCAACGCCACGATCAGCGCCAACTCCATGCCCAACGAAGCGCGGTGCACGAAGCGTCCGGTCAAAATCGAATTGGCCACGTTCCAATGTTTCGTAACGAGGAAGGCGTCCTTTTCCAGCGGCGTGGCGCCACGATCAGTCAGGTCGTTGCCGGTGGCACTGGAACCGACAACGACGAGTTTGTTCGCCCAGCGATTGGTCAGAGTTCCATTACGAACGCCGGTCCGAATTTGGTCCTGCTCCAGCAGACCTTCAATGGCTTCCATGGTCAAATGCCGGTCCGCCGTTGTAAGTTCCCAATTGATGTAGAAATAACCGCCGGTATCAACCGGGATGACTCGTCCCACTCCGCCGGCGCCGCGGAGCGTAATTCGACCGTGGGTCAGATCCACCACGGCCCCTGGCAGATCGAGGTTCAACTCGCGCGCGGCAAGGACGATGCCCATGTGCCAGACGATTTCGTCGGTGAACGCTTTTGCCTTGCGCGCCATGCCCGGCGGAAGTTTCTCACCGCCGAAGTCGGCCAGGTCGAAATTGTTTTCAGCGTCAATGGGGATCAGAATTTCTTCGCCGTTGGCGCGTGGCAAAAGGATGCGTCCCGATTCCACCTTCGCCCTTCCCAAATCCACGCCATACGCGGGGTTGGCTTCGACTTGTTTGAACGCCGCGTGCCATTTCCGATAAACACGAAAAGCCTTGGCGCGCCTCAGCACGCCATCGGCATCGCAATCCGCTGAGATGTCCGCCAGCACCAACGCGTTGGTCGCAAACAGGTCGAACGGCATGACGTCCCGCTCGGCGGCCAGGATGGCCGTGCCACCCCGTTTCAGTTGCCACGCGAAGTAGTCGTCGGATTCCATCAAGGTCAGTTTCTCGTTTTGATCCTCGTAAACGACAGGGTTCTGTCCCCGATGGAGCGCGGCGAGGAATTCATTGACCTCCGGCCATTTTGCGTTTGATACCGGCACCTGCGCGTGATCCTGCCGCGGTTCGCGGAAGAGGATGTCGAACGCGACGGATTTCGCGTTTTGAGCCGCCAGTTCACGGTAGAGGCGGCCGTAAATGTGGCGCGGCCAATACAGGCCGTAGTGAAACCCCAGCGAACCGTTGTTCAGGGCAGCGATGCTGTCGTCGCTAATGAAAACAAATCCAAGGTTGGCTGCGGCGGGGGAGGGAAACCGCAGCGCCATCCGCGCGCGAATGTCGTAAGTGATGCGCTCCAGGCGCTCAAAGAAATCAATCTGCAGCACGCGCGCCAGGCACACCAGCGCGAGGACACACGCCACGATAAGCACGGGGGCCTGTTTGAGCCGTTGAAGCTTCACGGCGGCCAACTAAACAAAAAAACCAGAGCAACTCAAGGCTGCTCTGGTCCTGGTAAATCGGAGGGGCTGACCTGTTTGGCCGCTCCTGTCTCCGGGCTACTTGGGGGAAACGTAGTAAGTCGTCCGGTCACCCGCAAAACCCTGCGACGCCATCGGTTTGCTGATGAGTACTGCCGGCTTCCTTTCCGGCGGAAGCGGGGCCAGCAAGAGGGTGCGCAAGTCAAACCAATACCCGGCGCTGATAACCTGTGTCATGGGGTTCCCGTCTGGACCGGTCCACGAGATGACAACGGAACCGGTGAACACCTCCACAACACCCACGGCACTGATGCTGTAGGTTGTGCCGCGCACGCCAGCGACACCGTTGGGGAGCTTGATCTCGTAACGGGAGGCGGTGGACATTTTCTTGACCCACCCGAAGATCTTTCCGGCACGCAGATCAAGCTGGGTCTCCGTCACCTCATCGGCGCCGGTTTTCATTAGGGTCAGTTTGTCGAATGCCAGGACCGAGTCTTCAAACACGCGGATGACGTCCTGTTCGGTCTTGGGCTGGTACGTGATCGTGTCACCGACGACCACCCGCGCCGGAACGGCGTCAGTCTCCCCCAATACAACGTCCACAAATGAATCGGCCGCCGTCTGGATGATGTGCCCCGATTTAAGGATGGTGCCGGTTTTGACCGGCTGCCAGATATTGTTGCCGGTGGAATAACGCGCCGCTCCTTTAAGCCGCACGACATGACCGGTGCGTTCTTTGGCAGTTTGCGCGGTGAGACTTGTGACCATGGCCAGCGCAACGCCGCCGGCGACCAGCCAGTTAATCAATTTTTGTGTCTGTTTCATAAGCGCTCCGTTAAATAATTCATCAATCTGATTACAGATTAAAGACAGTCCCCAGAATGTCAAACAAAAAAATACGATTTTTTGAGGTTCGGGGGCGGTTTCAATTTGAGCCTTTTCCCGTCAGCGGCTACCCTGGGCGGCGATGTTTGACATCTATTTCATGCGCCTCGCCCTCCGCCTAGCCCGGCGCGGTTACGGCATGACCTCGCCGAATCCAATGGTGGGCGCGGTGCTGGTGAAGGGCGGCAAAGCCATCGGGCGCGGCTGGCATCGGCGCGCGGGCGGGCCGCACGCGGAAATCGAGGCGCTCCGCGACGCGCATGAGCGCAACTACAATCCGCGCGGCGCGACGCTGTACGTGACACTCGAACCCTGTTGCACGCACGGTCGCACGCCGCCTTGCACGGAAGCCATCATTGCCGCCGGGATCAAGCGCGTCGTGGTCGGTGCGACTGATCCGAATCCGGGACATTCCGGCAAGGGCTTCACGGTATTGAAGCGTGCAGGGATTAAAGTTGCCTTGCTTGGCGAAGACAGAACGTGTCACTCCGTACGCGCGGGTTGGAGTTCTGGCGGCCGGCGGCGCGCATGGAGTGACGCGCCCTACCACCGTTTGACGGACGAGTGCGCGAAGTTGAATGAAGCGTTCAATCATTGGATCGTCCACCGCACGCCGTTTGTCACGGTCAAAGCCGCGATGACTTTGGATGGCAAAATCGCCACGGCCAGCGGCGAGTCGAAGTGGATCACGGGCGGGAAGGCCCGCGCGTATGGCATGAAGTTGCGGCAGGGTAACGACGCGGTTCTCGTCGGCATCAACACAGTTCTGGCGGACGACCCGAGCCTCACGGCGCGGGCGACGGCTAATCACCAACCGCCGGCCGCCAATGCCCGGCTTCGGCGCATCGTGTTGGATTCCATGGCGCGCACGCCACCCACAGCGAAAGTCGCCAGCGACGAGCACGCGGCGTTGACGACGGTTGTCGTGAGCAAACTTGCGCCCAAATCACGCGTCGCCGTTCTGGCGAAGCGAGTGAAGGTTCTCGTCGCGCCGGTGAAACACTCGTTAATTAATCTGCGCTGGCTGTTGCGAAAACTCGGCGCGGATAATGTCACCCATCTGCTCGTCGAGGGCGGCGGCGAGGTGAACGCGTCGTTTTTGCTGGGCGGACTGGCTCATCGCGTTGCATTTTTCTATGCGCCAAAGATTCTTGGTGGACGCGATTCGCGCAAAGGTGTTGCCGGCGGGGGCGCGAAAAAATTGAGCGACGTAATCCAGCTTTGCGAGGTCGAATGGCGCCGGCTCGGACCGGATTTGTTGCTGCTGGCGCGTGTGAATCTGGCGGGCAAATCCAGGTGACTGATTGCCAATTCACGGCTCGACGCGCCGGTGACGCCGCCCTAGATTTCCCGCGATGTTTACCGGCATAGTCGAAGAAGCAGGCAGGGTTGAATCCATCAAGCCGACCGCGAAATCCATTCAACTCACCCTGAGGGCGCGGGTCATCGGGCGCGGTCTGAGGTTGGGCGGCAGCGTGGCGGTAAATGGATGTTGCCTCACCGTGGTGAAGCTTGCGGCGCGCGGCCAGGACAAGCTCATCCAGTTCGACCTGCTGCAAGAAAGCTGGCGGTTGACGAATCTGCAGTTCGCCAAGATCGGTTCACTCGTGAATCTGGAGCGCCCGCTGCGCGCCGGTGGCGAACTGGGCGGACACTTTGTCACCGGCCATGTGGATGGTTTGGGTGAGATCACCAAATGGGAACGTGTGGGCCGCGACCACCTGCTGGACATCGCCGCGCCGCCGGAGGTGATGCGGTACCTGATTCACAAAGGATCGGTGGCAGTGGACGGCATCAGCCTCACGGTTGCGACCGTTAAGAAGAACAGCTTTCGCATCTGGATCATCCCGCACACCTACGAGATCACGGCCTTGCGCGACCGCAGGGTGGGCGACGCGGTCAATCTAGAGGCCGATCTGCTGGGCAAATTCGTCGAGAAATTTCTTGCCTCGAAGGCTCGGCTTTGAAGCCGGAGCTTTGGCGGACCCTGGTCATGGACGTTGGCAAAATTTCGCGCACGCGCCCGGCGGGAACGGAAGCTGGTTGACCTTTGGCATCCTTGAAAACGTAATTATCCCCTTCGAGATGCGGTTTGCCAACGATGGTAATGCGGTTGCCGTTGTTGAGCGTGAGCGTGTAATGCCGCGTGCAGCCCGTGAGCAGCCGAGCCGATCAGGGTCAGGAGGAGAAATTGATGAATGGCTTCGTAGGCCAGTTGCTGCGGTTGGAGAAATTCGCCCTTCAAACTGTGCAGCGCGGGCAGCAGCGACGCGGTGAACGACGACGACGACTCCAGTCCCGTGAATGCCGTAAAGGGTTCGCTCCTTCCTATCGAAACAAATCTGGCGCGGCGATAGAGGACTGCCATGCCCCGCGCGTTGCGCATCGAATATCCCGGCGCGATCCACCATCGGCCTGCGCTGACAGCTTCAGCGCGACAGGTGTCATGAATCAATCCGGGTCATAGCTTCCACCAGGTGCCGGGACGGCCAGGATCTGTAACGAGCGAGCGCGCCATGTGCGTTTTCCAGTCGGCTGTTACAAGGAAATAACAATAGCAGGGGGCATTTTCAAAACCCCATAGCCGCGAACGTGAGTCCGCTCAATTCTTCAGGAAATCAGAGCGGACTCACGTCCGCTGCGACAGTTTTGAAAGCGGCGCCTGGTTGCCCCGTTTACCGCCTGCCGTCAGTTGAATCCGGCGCCACCGGCGACGGTTCGGTTTTTGCCTTCGCGGTGATTTTTCCGCGGATCGTCAGCATCAGGATTCCGCCGATGAAGCCAAACGGCGCCATGAAATAGAAGTAGTAGCCCCAGCTTTTGTCGAGCAGGTGTCCCAGAAAATAGCCGGCCAGACTTCCGCCGAAATACTGGAACGAGTCAATCACACCCGAAGCAAACCCCGCCATCTTGCGCCCGCCGATGTCCATGGCCG
>JALOTT010000021.1 GCA_025457745.1 Verrucomicrobiota bacterium | reverse complement strand
GCAGTCCATTCGTTCTTCCGTCCACGACGTGCAATTCACCCTCAAGCTCACGGTTTGCCTGGTGGTGCTGGTGATCTTCCTGTTCCTGCGCAACGTTTCCGCCACGATCATTCCGAGCCTTGCGTTGCCGATGTCGCTCATCGGCACGTTCGCCGTCATGTACCTGCTCGGTTACAGCGTGAACAATCTGTCGCTGATGGCGCTAACGCTGTCGGTGGGTTTCGTGGTGGACGACGCCATTGTGATGTTGGAGAACATCGTGCGCCACATGGAGGCGGGAATGCCGCCGTTCGAGGCGGCGTTGAAAGGCTCGAAAGAGATCGGCTTCACCATCATTTCGATGACCCTGTCGCTGGCGGCGGTGTTCATTCCAGTGTTGTTTATGAGCGGCATCCTCGGCCGCCTGCTGCATGAATTCGCGGTGACGATCATGACCGCCGTGCTCGTGTCGGGCTTTGTTTCGCTTACGCTGACACCGATGCTTGCCAGCCGCTTTGTCCGCCCGCCGGCGCAGGTGCATCACGGCCGGGGGTATGCCGCCTCGCAGCGCTTTTTCGACGGGATGCTTGGCCTCTACGAGCGCAGCCTGGGATTCGTCCTGCGTCATCGGTTCGCCACGATGATGGTTTCGTTCATCGTGCTGATCGCCACCGGCTTCCTGTTCGTCAAAATCCCCAAAGGCTTTTTCCCCAGCGAAGACACGGGCCAGATTTTCATCACCACGGAAGCGGGGCAGGACATTTCTTTTGACAGCATGAAGGAACACCAGCTTGCCTTGATGCGGCTGGTCGCGCCGGAAACCAACATCCTCGTCAACTTTACCTCCTCGATCGGCGCGGGCGGGCCCACCACCACCGGCAACAGCGGGCGCATGTTCCTGCGCCTGAAGCCGCGTTCCACCGGCCGGCCCCACGTGGACCAGATCATCCAGCGCCTGCGCGCCAAATTGAATTCCGTGCCGGGCATCAGCGCCTTTCTACAAAATCCGCCGCTCATCCGCATCGGCGGCACATTCACGAAAAGCCTGTACCAGTTCACGCTCCAGGACCCCGACCCGCAGGAACTCTACCGCTGGGTGCCGATTGTCCAGACGAACATGGCCGCGCTGCCCGGCTTCCAGGACGTGACGACCGACCTGTTGATCAACTCGCCGCAAGCCTTCGTGGAAATTGATCGCGACCGGGCGCGCTCGCTCGGCGTCACCGCCGGCCAGATCGAAGACGCGCTTTACAGCGCCTACGGCTCGCGCCAGGTCTCGACGATTTATTCGCCCATCAACCAATACTGGGTCATTCTCGAAGTGCTGCCGGAACACCAGAACGATGCCGCCGCGTTGTCGCAACTTTACGTCCGCTCGGCCACGGGCAATCTCGTGCCGCTGGAGGCCATCGCGAAGATTCGGCGCAGCGTCGGCCCGCTCACGGTGAATCATTTCGGCCAGTTGCCGGCGGTGAACGTCTCGTTCAACCTCGCGCCCGGCATGTCGCTGGGCTCCGGCGTGGATGCCGTGAATAAAATGCTGGCGGACATCCGCCTGCCGGCCACCGTGACCGCCAACTTTCAGGGCCAGGCTCAGGTCTTCCAATCATCGCTCAAAGGGTTGGGCATCCTGTTGCTCATGTCCATTCTCGTCATCTACATGATTCTGGGCATCCTCTACGAAAGCTATATCCATCCGATCACCATTCTCTCCGGCCTGCCCTCGGCGGGTTTCGGCGCGCTGCTCACGCTCATGCTGTTCAAGATTGACCTGAACCTTTATGCGTTCGTCGGCCTCATCATGCTCGTCGGCATTGTGAAGAAAAACGCGATCATGATGGTGGACTTCGCCATTGAGGCGCGGCACAAGGGGAAGACGCCTTACGACGCCATCTACCAGGGCTGCCTGTTGCGCTTCCGCCCGATCATGATGACGACCATGGCGGCGCTCATGGGCACGCTGCCCATTGCCTTCGGCTACGGCGCCGGGGGTGAGTCCCGCCAGCCGCTCGGTCTCGCCGTGGTCGGCGGGCTGATGATTTCGCAACTGCTCACGCTCTACATCACACCGGTGGTTTATCTCTACCTCGATACCCTCCAGGAATGGATGGGCCATCACCTGCCGTGGAAACGCGCCGCCGCGCAGGCACGCCTCGCATAGCCGGTTCAAAGGCGCCTTATGAAAACGCGCGTTCCTTGTATGGGTCCCGGCCCGAGGCAACTCCAGCGCGCGGGTTTACTTCACTTCGAGATTGACGCCGTTGCGTTCCAGCGTGGTGCCCTCGGCTTGGGCCACCTGGGAGAGTGAGCGCTTGTATTGAACCAGCGCCGCGATTTCTTCGGATTGGGCGGCGGTCAGGTCGCGCTGGAGTTGGAGCACGATGAAGCTGGTGCTCTTGCCGCTCTCGAGTTTCTTCTGCTCGGCGGCGAGCGCGGCTTCGGCGTATTCGCGCGCCTTGCGGGTGGCGCCGACGCGCTCGTAGTTCGCCTGCGCGAATTTGATGGCGTTATCAATCTGGATCATGATGTCCTGCTCCAGCTTCTTCAGGGCGAGTTGGCCCACCTCGTATTGCTCCTTGGCCGCTTTGTAATTGTTGCGCGCGGCACGGTTCCCGAGCGGGTAACTCAACTGGCCGCCGAAGTAATAGAAGGGCTGGTCGCGCCGCTCAATGTCGCCGAGCACGCCGCTGAATTCGGCCGTCGAACCCGCATAGCCGCCCCCCACCTTCACGTCCACCTGCGGATAAAGCTCGTTGCGGTTGATCTTCACCTGGATGCCCTGCCGCGCCAGGTCGAGCTTGACTTGGAGGAAGTCCGGGCGCTGGGACAGCCCCTTGCTCCAACTATCCTGCAGGCTGAACAACTGCAACTCCGCGTCGAGCGTGCCGGAAAGTTCGAGCGTCACGTCCCGCCAGTTGGCGAAGTCGTCCGTCAGAAGCTGCTTCAGCACGTTGTCGAGCACGGCCAGGTTGCGCTGGGTGGCGATCAAGTCCGCCTGGCGGGCGGCGACTTGCGCTTCGGATTGTTTCTCATCAAGGGGGGCCAGCGTGCCGACTTCCACGCGCTTCTTGTTTTCGGCAAGCAGGCGTTCGGCCAGTGCCACGGCGCTCTGCTGCACCTTCACCGTTTCGTAACCGGCCTTGAGATCGTAGTAGGCCAGCTCCACCCGCGTGACGATATCAATGATCCGCTGCCGCAGACCCAGGTCGGTCCACTTCATCCGGTTTTTGAGCACGGCGATGTTCAGCTGTGTGGGGTTCAGCCAAAAATCCTTGACCAAGGGTTGGGTGACCCCGAGCGAAACCGAACCGCTGCTGGTAGAGTAGGGTTTGGGAATAACAATTGCGTTCGTGTCAGTGTCAAACCGCGTTCCGTCAGTGTCGCGGACCCTTCCACTCAACTCATAGCTCATCCCCCACGGGAGCAGACCCGTGAGCGAACTGTTCAGCGAATCGGTATCGGTCTCCCCTCCAGGAAAAGGAATGCCTTGAAAACGAGTTTCGCCTGCCTTCGCGTAGTCGTGCTGTCCCGAAGCGCCGAACACCGGATCGTACGCCCCGTAACCAGCCTTGAGGTTGAACAGCGCCAGTTGTGGGTTGTAGCGCTCGATGCGGAGTTCAAGGTTGTGCTCCAGCGCCTGCTGGATGCAATCCTGCAACGACATTGCCCGCCCCTTGGGCACCTCGGTTTGTGCGTGCGCCAGGCAGGCCGCGCTGCACAGGGCCAGACCAATTCTCAACGCTTTCATTGCGCCCAGATTGCGACATTCGCGCTGATTCGTCAAACAAACGTCGCGGTTGGAAGGGGCAGGGCTCGTCGTCATCCTGATCCCGGCGCGGGGCGCCTCCGTTGCCGCCCGGTTTTCGGGGCTGTACCATCTCTTTCGTTATTGGATTCCCAACCCGGAAAGTTCTCCAGAAAAGCTTTGCCTTCCAGCAACACCTTCCAGCAGCGAGCTTATCTTCGGGGCATTGGTCGGGAGAGGCTGTGAAAAATCAGATTCCAAACGCGAGCTGGGAAGTGGTGATCAACCGGGAAAATACGACCGTAAGAGCAACAAACCATTGCGAGGTGCTCGGCAAGGATGGCGGCCACGTCCTTGGCCCGGCGCATCTGTTCCAGCCCGACGTGCCGCCGGAAAATATTCTGGCCGTCTATCGCGCGGCGGGGTGAGCTTCACGCAAATTCTGTTTTTCACACCGGGTAATCCGGTTTAACTTTCTCGCCAGATGACAACAATGGAAAAGGCCATAAGAACCCCGTGGTTCATTGGCCTGCTGCTGGTGGCCGCGACGCTTCTGGTTTACGGACCCGTCGTGCGCCACGATTTCATCAACTTTGACGATCCGGAGTTCGTCACCGCCAACACCCAGGTGCAACGCGGCTTGACTTGGGAAGGCGTGGCGTGGGCGTTTCGTCCAGGGCACGGCGATTACTGGCATCCATTGACCTGGCTGTCCCACATGCTGGACGTCCAGTTGTTCGGGAAAAGTTCTGCCGGCCCGCATGGAGTCAACGTGCTGTTCCACGCCGCCAACGCCATGCTGTTGTTTCTGTTGCTCCGTCGGCTTACCGGCGCACACGGGAAAAGCGCTCTGGTGGCGGCGTTGTTCGCGCTGCACCCGCTTCGCGTGGAATCGGTGGCGTGGATTTCCGAACGCAAGGACGTGTTGAGCACTCTATTCGCGTTGCTGTCGCTCTGGGCGTATGCGCGCTACGCGCAGAAAGGTAGGGCGGGCAGTCCTCTGCCCGCCGCAGGCGCGGGTACCGGCGGCGCGCACCTGCCGCGACAGTGCGCGAGCACGGCGGGCGGAGTGACGCGCCCTACCATTGAAATCGAGGCACGGGCATCACGTTACTTCTACTGGCTCGCCCTGCTTTTCTTTGCGTTGGGTTTGATGGGTAAAGCAATGCTCGTGACCCTGCCGTTTGTGATGTTGCTGCTGGACTACTGGCCGCTGCGACGCATTGAGCGAATCACGAATCACGAATCACGAATCACGATCCTCCGTTTGCTTGGGGAAAAGATTCCCTTCCTGTTGTTGAGCGCGGGCGCATGTCTGATGACGTATTTGACGGCCAAGACCGCCGTGGCCGCCATCGTGGGCTTGCCCGTTGAAACGCGGATGGAAACGGCGGCGGTGGCCTACGTGTGGTACCTGGGCAAGGCGATCTGGCCCGCAGGTTTGGCCCCGATGTATCCCCATCCCGGCCAGTGGCCGATGTTATGGGTCGCGCTCTCAGGCGTTGTGCTGGCGGGATTGAGTTTGGGGGCGGTATTCCAAGCCCGCAAACGACCCTACATTTTCACCGGGTGGTGTTGGTATTGGGGCACACTCGTGCCCGTCATCGGTTTGGTCCAAGTGGGTGTGCAGTGGGTGGCGGATCGCTTCACCTACGTACCGCTCATCGGCGTGTTCATCGTTCTCGTGTGGGGCGCAGCGGAGACATTCGCACACTGGCGGCTGCCGCGTGCCGCCATGGTCCTGGTGGCAGGATTGGTTCTGGCGGCGTGCGCCCTGCGGACAAGCAATCAACTCGGCCACTGGCAGAGCTCGACATCGCTTTTCACCCATGCGCTTAAAGTGACGACGGAGAATCACCTCGCCCATAACAATTTGGGAAGCGCATTGGCTGCCGAAGGAAAATTGGAGGAGGCGAAGGTCCACTATCTCGCGGCCCTGCGCAGCAACCCGTCTTATGCCGGGGCGGCCTACAACCTCGGCGTGCTTTGCGCGCTCCAGGAAAGACCGGCCGAGGCCATGGAATATCTTGCCCAGACGATCCGGCTCGACCCCCGATTTGCCGCCGCGCATTGCAAACTGGCACAGCTTCTGGCCGCCCAGAAAAGATTTGATGAAGCCATCGCCAGCTATCACCACGGGCTGGAACTGCAACCCGACCTCGTAGAGGCTCTAAATAACTTGGCGTGGATTCTCGCCGCCAATCCCGACGCCCGATTGCGCGATGGCCGCGAAGCGGTGCGGCTGGCCGAGCGCGCCTGCGACCTGACGAAAAACCAAACGCCGCTTTTTATCGGCACGCTGGCGGCGGCTTATGCGGAAGCCGGCCGTTTTGAAGACGCGGTCGCCACCGGCGAGCGTGCCCGCGCCCTGGCGTTGGCCGCCGGCCAGATGGAGTTGGCGAACCGGAACACCCACCTGTTGGAACTCTACCGCACGAACCGCGCTTACCGCGAGGCGGATACCATGCGCATTAACCGGAGCGATGTTACGTCACCGCCTGTGGACGGGGGCGCAAGTCGCAACGATGGAATCCAGCTGCCGGAGTGGTAGCGCGTACGGGAATCGAACCCGTCTTTCAGCCTTGAGAGGGCCGTGTCCTAACCGATAGACGAACACGCCACGATTGACAGCATGTTATTCCGGCAAAACGGGATGTCAATGAGCAGAAAAACGATCCTGGATTGACAGCTTGGTTAAGAACGGTTGCCCAAATAATTTCCAAAAAGGAAACGTTGTAGGGCGCGCCACTCCGTGCGCGCCGCCGGTAGCCGCAACTGCGGCGGGCAGAGGACTGCCCGCCCTACCTTTCTGCGCGTAACGCACATACGCCCAAAGCGTGAGCAGCCCAATCTCTGTCCAAAATACCTGCCTTCAAGCTATCCCGATCGTAGAACCTAAAAATAAACTTGATATTTGGCATTTGTGTTGCAAGATTTCAACCGTGATTTCTCGCAAGCACTATCTGTCCCGGGTCAGGAAAGCCTTGGACCGAAACCCCGTGGTGGCGCTTCTGGGCCCCCGCCAGTGTGGCAAGACCACGCTGGCCCGGCAGTTGATTCCAACCGGACACCCGCAATATTTCGACCTTGAGGATCCGGTCATTGCCCGGCTCATGGAAAATCCCATGACGGCGTGGCAAGGCTTGCGGGGACTGGTGGTGGTTGATGAAGCGCAACGCCAGCCCGGCCTTTTCCCCGTACTGCGCGTTCTGGCCGACCGCGACGGGCAGCCGGCGACCTTCTTGATTCTCGGTAGCGCCTCGCCTGAACTTTCGCGCCAAGCCGCCGAGTCGCTGGCTGGGCGCATCGAAATCATCGAAATGCGCGGCTTCGATCTCGGCGAGTTGCCGGCGGACGTGCAGGATACCCTCTGGCAGCGTGGCGGCTTTCCCCGTTCCTATCTGGCCTCCGATGAGGAAAGCAGCGTGGCTTGGCGCAAGAATTTCATCCGCACTTTTCTCGAACGCGACCTTGCTGCCTTGGGGTTCGGTCTCTCGCCCACGCTCATGGGGCGTTTCTGGACCATGCTCGCCCACTACCACGCGCAGATCTGGAACGGCAGCGAAATCGCCGCCTCGCTGGGGATCGCACCCAACACCGCCCGCGCTTATCTCGATGCCTTGGAGCAAACCTACATGATCCGCCGGCTTCTCCCGTGGCAGACCAACCTCGGCAAACGGCTCGTCAAAACGCCGAAGATTTATTTCCGTGACGCCGGCCTTTTCCACACCCTTTGCGGTATTCACTCCGCCGCCGAACTGCTGACCCACCCCAAGCTTGGCGCTTCCTGGGAAGGCTTTGCGCTCGAAGAAATTCTTCAGGCTCATCAACCTGACCACGCTTGGTTTTACGCCGTCCACAGCGGCTCTGAACTCGACCTGCTGATGGAAGTCCGTGGGAAGCGCATTGGCGTGGAATTCAAGCGGGCCGATGCCCCCCACGCCACCCGTTCGATGCACCTGGCCATCACCGACACAGCCTTGGATGAACTCTGGGTGGTCTATCCCGGCACCCGTTCCTACGTCTTGGCCGATCGGATCACCGTTCGCTCCCTCTCCGACTGTATTCAACCCCGGACAAGAACCGCGTTGGCATGACGCCCGTTTTCACTGTTCAGAAAACGTGTAAAGCCGCTTCTATTGGTCAGAACCGAGATTGGCAGCGCGGATGGGAATCGAACCCGTCTTTCAGCCTTGAGAGGGCCGTGTCCTAACCGATAGACGAACACGCCAGACGGCAACAGCACTGATATTATCTGCGCGGGTGGAGAAGTCAACGCTCGGACAGATTAGCGGACAGATTGGGTTCTGAGCGCAACCAAAATTTCGCTGTGGTGTTTATTGAGGGTGGCGTTATACTTGATATCATGAAACAGAGCGAAAAAATTGCAATTTGCCTGGCCAGCGGGCTGATGTTGAGCGCAAGCGCGCGGGGCGTGACCACGGACGCGCCGGGCAATCCCTACCAAAGCATCGTCGAGCGCAACGTTTTTGCCTTGAAGCCGGCGCCCGACCCCGAATCCCTGAAACCGCAGGCGCCCCCGCCGCCCCCCATCGAATTGCAGGGCATCACTTCCATGTTCGGCCGGAAACAGGTCTTGTTCGGCGCGATGATGCCGGGCAGCAAGCCCGGTGAACCACCCAGGAAAACTCCCATGGTCCTGAGCGTGGGGGAGCGCGAGGGTGAAATCGAAGTGCTGGAAATTAACGAGGCGGCGGGCACCGTCAAATTCAACAACCACGGCACCGAAGAAATCAAGGATCTGGCCAAGGACAGCGCGAAAGTGCCGCCCGGCCCGTTGGCCGCAACGGTTCCGGGAATCAGTGCGCCGGCGGTGCCCGGTGTGCCGCCCGCCCGGGCAGGCGCGTACAACCCCGTTCCGGCCGCGCAGGCCGCCGGCAGTTCCGTAACCACGTTCGGCGGCTCGGCTGGCTCTACTTTGAAAAACATTCCCACCCGCACGGTGCGGGGGCCGATGGCCACGGCTGGCGGCGGGTCTGGGTTTTCGGCCACCCCGACGTTGAGCGGCGGGTCTGGGCTTTCGGCTGCGCCGACGCTGGGGAGCGGCGGGTCTTTGCCATCAACTCCCGCGACCGCGACCACACAGCCCCCGCAGCAGAGACCGCTGACGTTGGAAGAGCAATCCGCCCTCATGCTGATCCATCGGGAGCAGCACAAGGACGAACCGCATTGGCCACCCATGCCGCCCATTCCTGGGGTAGACGACTGAGGATCTGGTGTTTTTTCCAAAAAGGAAGCGTGGTAGGGCGCGCCCTAGCCTTCACGGCGTTTCACGATAGGTTTGCCGCGCCTTATCCTTATAGAATTCCAGAAGCTTTCGGTTCCTAGCCGCCGATGCCACACCCATCTCCGGATGCGCGGCGGCGGAAAAAGAACATGGCGGCGCTGCGCGAATTGCCTATATTGTCGCCTGTAACAATACACTGGTTTGATGAAGGCCCGATGGAACAAATGGCGCGCAGCGGGGGTTTGCTTGCTGCTGGTTCTGGTGACGCTCGGCGTTTACTGGCCCGTGACCCACCATGATTTCATCAACTACGACGACACGGTTTATCTGACCGAAAACCCGCACGTCATCAGCGGACTGACTTGGGGCGGATTGAAGTGGGCTTTTACTAAACTGCATGGCGAAGCGACTTACTGGCATCCGCTGACCTGGCTGTCCCACATGCTAGATTGCCAGTTGTTTGGGTTGAACCCTGGGCCGCATCACTTGGTCAATGTGCTTTTTCACGCGGCCAACGCGATGCTGTTGTTCCTGTTGCTGCGCAACCTGACCGGAGCGTTCTGGCGCTGCGCTGCGGTGGCCATGCTGTTCGCCTGGCATCCGCTACAAGTGGACACCGTGGCCTGGGCGGCTGAGCGAAAAAACGTGCTTAACACGCTCTTCGGTTTCCTCGCGCTCCTGTTTTATACCCGGTACGCGAAATCAAAGACCGAAAATCGAAAATCGAAAATGGGGACTTACTGCCTGGCCCTAGCGCTGTTTGGCCTCGGGCTGATGTGCAAACCTGCGCTCGTGACTCTGCCCTGTTTGTTGTTGCTGCTGGATTTCTGGCCGCTGAACCGGATTCAATGCTCAACGCTCAACGCTCAACGCTCCGCCTTGCCCCGGTTAATTCTGGAAAAAATTCCTTTCTTCATTTTATCAGCGGCCTCGAGTGTTATCACCGTCATGGCCCACCAGCGTCTGGGCATGCTCGACCCAGCTTACAGTCTTGGGCTTGATCTGCGGATGGAAAACGCGTTGGTTTCTTACGCGCGCTACGTGGCAAAGACCTTCTGGCCGGCGAACCTTGCGGTTTGTTATCCCCATCCGGGCAATTGGCCGTTTGCTCACGTCGCCGGCAGTCTGCTGCTCCTGCTGCTCATCACGGGTCTGGCCATCTGGCAAATCCAGCGGCGACCATTCCTGCTGGTCGGCTGGCTTTGGTTTCTGGGCGTGCTCGTCCCCACGATTGGCCTTGTCCAAGCCGGCACCCAGTCTATGGCCGACCGCTTCGCTTATGTGCCGATCGTCGGAGTGTTCATTTTTGTGGTGTGGGGACTGCACGAGTGCAGCCGGCGGACGCCGTTGCTGAAACTGATCGCCACATTGGTAATCACTGCCGCGCTGGTGGGTTGCCTGGTCCGCACTTCCTTCCAAATACGCTACTGGCAGGACAGCGTCACCCTGTTCACCCATGCTCTCAGCGTGACCAGAAACAATTTTGTGGCCCACAACAATCTGGGCGTGGCAATGTCGGCCTTGGGAAATACAAAGGCGGCCATTACCCACTTCTCCGAAGCCTTGCGCATCAACCCGCGCGACGCCGAACTTCAAACCAATATCGGCGTTGCCCTGGCCGACGAAGGCAGGACTGAAGAAGCCTTTGCGCACTATTCTGAAGCGCTTCGAATCAACCCCAACCACGGCAACGCCCTCAACCAGATGGGCATCCTCCTGAGTCAGGAGGGCCGGCATGTCGAAGCTCGGCCCTATCTGGAAGCCGCCTTGAATTCCAAAGCCCAGTTTTCCGAGGCGCACAGCCGGCTCGCCCTGACCTTGGTCGCCTTGGGGCGATATCAGGAGGCAATATCCTCGTATCGTGAAGCCTTGCGGCTTGGCCCGAATCTGCTGGGCCCGCTGAACAATCTGGCTTGGCTTCTGGCAACCAATCCCGATCCGACCCTTCGCGACGGTCCCGAGGCCGTCCGGTTAGCTGAACATGCGTGCAAGTTGACCCAGCGGCGGACTGCGGTCCTGGTTGGAACCCTGGCCGCGGCCTATGCGGAGGTCGGACGTTTTGACGACGCGGTTGCCGCGGGTGAGAAAGCGCGCGAGTTGGCGTTGGCGGCGGGGCAAGACGCGCTCGCCGAGAAGAACAAGAACCTGGTCGAGCTGTACCGTGCCCGCCAGCCGTATCGCGAACCGCCGGCTGTTTCAAAGACTGGCAAGGACAACGAAATTGAAAGGCATGCTGATGGCGGCTCTTAGCGTTGCATTCCATAAGAGTGCCGGCATCTGCCAAGGCTTGTCATGGCAACCTTGCTTCGGGTAGAAAAGGGGCGTGCCAAATAACGCTTCTGCGCAGCGAGAGCAAGCCAGCGGACAAACCCAACTGTTGCTGCGGGGCGCGCTGATTGTCGCTCTGGTTCTTCTGGCCTATTTCCCCGCCTTGCGCGCCGGATTCATTTGGGACGACGAGTCGTACGTCACTGAAAATCCACTGCTGACGGCACCCGACGGACTCAAGCGCATTTGGTTTTCGGCCCACAAGCAGAACCAGTATTTTCCGTTGGTTTACACGACGCTGCGGTTCGAACGATCACTGTGGGGTTTGGACCCGATGGGCTATCATTTGGTCAACGTGTTGTTGCACGGGGCCAACACGCTGCTCGTGTGGACGCTGCTGCGGCGCTTGGCGGTGCCCGGCGCGTGGCTGGCTGCGGCGGTTTTCGCGCTTCATCCGGTCCAAGTCGAGTCGGTAGCGTGGGTTACCGAATTGAAGAACACGCAATCCACGCTGTTTTATCTGCTGGCTCTGTTGGTTTGGATGAAGTTTACGGAGAACCAGACCACACAGCGGTGGCGACTCTACCTCCTGTGCCTGTTCCTGCACGCGCTGGCGCTGTTCAGCAAGACCACCGCCTGCACCCTACCCGCCGCGATGCTGCTCGTGTTTTGGTTGCGAAAGGAACCGATCCGCTGGCCCAGGGTGGTTCAGATTGCGCCCTTTTTGCTTTTGGGGATTGCCATGGGCTTGGTTTCCATCTGGTGGGAGGGGCATCTGGGCAATTACACCAAAGAGGTCGGCCTGGCCTTCGGCTGGCCGGAGCGTTTGCTGATCGCAACGCGCGCCGTCTGGTTTTATCTGGGCAAGCTGATCTGGCCGTCCCAGCTCTCGTTCAGTTACCCGCGTTGGGAAATCAATCCCTGCGACGCGCTGCAATATTCCTGGCTGGCTGCGGGCATCGCCTTCGGGCTGCTCCTGTGGTGGCGGCGGCACGCTTGGGGACGTGCGCCCCTGGCGGCGATGGTGTTCTTTGTCGCGGCGCTCTCGCCCATGCTTGGATTGGTTTCGCTCTATACGTTCCGGTACACTTTCGTAGCCGACCATTACCAGTATTTAGCCTGCCTGGGCCCGATTGCGCTGTTCGTGGGGGCGCTGTCCAGTTCGGCTATCATCCGGCGGTTGAATCAATCCGTGCGGGGCGGTTTGTCGTGTTTGCTGTTGCTGGTGTTGGGGGCGCTGACGTGGCAGCAAACGCACATTTATCTAACTCTTGAAACGCTGTGGCACGATACGCTGGAGAAAAACCCGGAAAGCTGGATGGCCCACAACAATCTCGGCAGTTTGTTGTCGGGCGCCGGAAAGTCTGACGAGGCGATAGATCACTTTAAGCGGGCCATCCAAATCAACCCGAACCAGTGGGTGGGTTACAATAATCTAGGCTGGGAACTGGTCGGCAAGGGCCAATTCGAGGAAGCGATCGGCCATTTCAGCAACGCTGTGCATGTCTTGCCAGCCTACGGGCTGGCGCATTGCAACTGGGGCATCGCCCTTGAAGGTCTGGGACGAACCAAGGAGGCCATTTTGCATTACCGCAAGGCGCTTCGCCTGAATCCCCAGATGCCCCGTGCGCTCAACAACCTGGCTTGGATTCTGGCCACGCACCCGGAAGCTGAAGTCAGAAACGGCGCCGAAGCGGTAAGGCTGGCCGAGCGGGCTTGCCAGCTAACCGACTACACCTTGGTTATCCTGGTCGGCACACTCGGCGCGGCCTATGCCGAGAGCGGCCGTTTTGAGGAGGCCGTCGCCACCGCTAATCGAGCCGCGGCTTTGGCCACGTCCGCGGGCAACATTGAATTGGCGGAGAAAAATCTCAAGCTCGCCGAGCTGTTCAAGTCTGGGCAGGCCTTCCGTGAATCACCCAGGCCCGCCGACGGAATACCCGCGTTTGGAAACCAGCAGCCTTAGTCCTGATATTCGGCTTTTCGAGGGACATCGCCCCGCGCACAGCGATTGTGGGAGTCAAAGACGGCGGGCCGATTCCAGAG
The DNA here is from genome assembly GCA_025457745.1 of Verrucomicrobiota bacterium. Classification (GTDB taxonomy): domain Bacteria; phylum Verrucomicrobiota; class Verrucomicrobiia; order Limisphaerales; family JADLHS01; genus JALOTT01. The sequence continues at coordinate 5,052 of JALOTT010000021.1, read as the reverse complement.
GCTCTTTGCTCGTCGCCGTTCGTTCCAAACACTCCTGCTGCCAGACTGCGCGAATCTCCCGACAGAGCCGGAAGGCTTCCTCGTGTACCAGCAGTTGTCGGCGATGTTGGAACAGGTATAGTGCGCGCATGAAACATGACGTGGCGCTTGCCGCAAATGATCTGCAACTGCTTAAGAAGGCGGAATGGGCGGCGGCCCTTCTGCTTACCGTCATTGTTCTGATCCTCCTGTTCGTCCGCGCAACTCATGCCGGTGCGCTCTGGCGGGACGAATGTGCGGTGGTGCAACTGTCCCGCACTCCGGATTTGGCCGGGGTGTTCCAACATTCCGAGTCCTTCCCGTTTCTTTTCCCCATGTTGATCCGCGCCTACACCGGTCTTTTTGGCACCAGCGATTCCGCCTTCCGGATTTACGGATTTGTGATAGGTGCGCTGCTGGTTGGCATCCTCTGGTTCAACGCGCGGCTTCTGGGCGGTCGCCTACCCTTGCTTTCGTTGGTTTTGCTCGGTTTGAACACTGCCATGCTTACGTGGGCAAACACGATCCGTGGATATGGGCTTGGCTGCGTGCTGATTCTTTTCGCTTACGGCCTGATGGCAAAAGCGGCATTGCAAACCACGCGCCTCTGGTTGCTGACGGCGACGCTCGCCGCCCTTGCCTGTGTTCAATTCCTTTTTTTCAACGTGGTTTTGCTCGCAGCCATTGGCGGTGCGGCTATCATTACTCTCGCCCTTCGGCGGAATCTCAAAACTGCGCTGGCAATGCTAGGCATCGCTCTGTTGGCCACCCTATCGTTACAGCCCAACTTCAGCGTTCTTTCCGCCAGCCGCCAGTGGAACATGTTGTTGAAACAGCCCGCCGACCTCTTGGAGATGTGGGGACAACTCAACGCCACGCTTGGTGCGCCGCTTCCGATCCTGATTTGGGTGTGGCATCTCCTCCTTGTGGCAGTAATGGCAGGCGCAGTGCGCCGGCTTTGGGATCTCCAGCAAACGAAACCCTCTCCAGAATGGGACCGTCTCCTTTTCGGCGTCCTCACAGCGATAATATCTTTGGTCGGTTATTACGTTTTCCTGAACATCCTGAGTTACCCAACACGGCCTTGGTATTTCCTAGCGCTCCTGTCCGTGCTCGCAGCGACCATTGGACTTCTCTCAGATGATTTGGTCCAAGAAACGCGATTGCGCGTCGCCCGGCTCTGCTTCGTAATCGCGGCCATGATCATTCTGCCATTCGCCACGTGGCCCCAACTGCACGTTCGCCATACCAACATGGATTCCGTCGCCCAAATGCTGCAACAACAGAGCAAGCCCACCGATCTGATCGTCCTCAATCCGTGGTATTATGGCATTGCTTTCGACTGGCACTACCATGGTTCAACCACGTGGGTGACAGTCCCGAGACTGACCGACCACAGGCTGCATCGCTACGATCTGTTGAAGTGGAAAATGCTTTCTCCCAATCCGTTGGACGACGTGATTGCCAGGTTGGCGCAGACCTTGCGCGACGGTGGCCGGATCTGGCTTGTCGGCAAAATCGTCTCGGCCAACCCCGGAGAAGCTCCTGTTGCTTTATCTCCGGCCCCGGATCCGCAATATGGCTGGGACAGCCGATACTATGCTGGCAGTTGGTCGCAGCAGATTGTCTTCTTCTTGGAGCAGCACGCGTCGCAGATGGAGAGGGTTGACGTGCCGACCACAGGACCGGTCGGCAACCTCGAAAATGCGTCGGTCGTCTTGCTGCAAGGATGGCGGGAGAAGCCGGAACCGTAACAAACTATTCCGAACCGCAAGTGGCACAACCGCGTCTATTCTTGGTGCAGGGTGGCTGCCAATTCATGAGAAAACTGGCCCATCGTCTTATAGCAGCGAGCCTGGGCACGCTGATTTCCATCGGCTTGGCGGAACTGATGTTACGAGTCGTTGGCTTCGAGCCGTGGCATTACAAAACCATTGATGCAAACGAGCCGACGCTGCACGAATTTGATCCGGTCTTGGGTTGGAGAAACAAGGCGGGACATTACACTCTCCCCGCGTATGGCGGATTCGGTTTGGACAACCAGTTGACGTTCTTGGAGGATGGGTCACGGGCGACTTCAACGAATCTTAACCGCAACCCGGGCCGCAACAACGTCATCGTATCCGGCTGTTCATTTACACAAGGATGGGCGGTTTCCGACCACGAGACCTACTCATGGAAATTACAGGAAATGTTTCCGGCAGCGAATTTCTACAATTGCGGGACGGCGGGATATGGAACGTACCAATCGCTGTTGATGTTGGAGCGGGTGTTGCCGCGAATCCCGTCGCCCAAAGTGGTCGTATTCGGTTTTATCGTCGAACAAGAGGTGCGAAACGTGGCGCCGGCGGCCTGGTTGAGATATCTGACGCTGTATTCGCGGCGGGCGCATGTCTATTTGCCTTATGTAACAATCGGACCCGATGGCAAATTGATCCGGCATGCACCACAGCGTTACGCTTTATTCCCTTTCAGGGATCATTCGGCCTTGGTGACTCTTGCGGAGTGGTCGTATATGCGCTTGAGAACGGCCGGGCGATGGAGCCAAAGCCATCCGGCCACCGAGAAAGTGCTGTTGGAAATGCGCCAGCTTGTGGAGCGATACGGTGGGGAGTTGCTGGTTGTTTTGCTGGATGGAACCGACGAACAAAGAGAAGCGTACCGAACCTTCTTGGAGAAGAATGGCGTCGCCTGTCTCGATTGCAGCCATCCTATGACAGCGGATTTGCGCGTACCCGGAGAAGGGCATCCCAACGGACGCCTGCATTCATTATGGGCGGAGTGTATCGGCGACCGCTTGCATGGCCCGCTAAAGTGATCAAGGATCCAGGGGAGAAGTATTCCTGCCAAGAACCGACATTGCCAGTGAACGGCCTCCGGACTTGGCTATTTCACCTTCGCCGCGTTGCCTCCGCCGCTTACTGGAACAAAAAGGCACGTCATCGTGTTGAACCAGTCGTCTCGTGATAGGAACGCCCCAGCCGATACAACTCCAGCAGCTTCTCATTCTTCTCCACCAAGTCTCTGTTCCCCGCCGCATGCGCCAGTGCCCGCGCTTTCTCGCCCGTCACCACCGCCTCCGCAAACCGTCCCGCCTCCGCATACGCCGCCGCCAGCGTCCCGATGAGCAGCGGATTCTTCCCGCCCGAAAGCGCCACCGCCCGTTCCCCCAGTTCCACCGCCCGCGCCCCGTCCCGCACGCCCGCCACCGGACCGGTCGCCAGCAGCCAGGCCAGATTGTTCGCGCACAAAGGATTGGCCGGCTCCAGGCTCAACGCCTTTTCGTAATGGCGAAGCGCCTCAACCATTCGCCCTTGCTGAGCCAGTGCGTTGCCCAGATTCCCATGAATGGCGCCGTCGTTGGGAATGATCGCCAACGCGCGCGCAAAGTGCCCGATGGCCTCGTCCACCTGCCCTTGCTGGAGGAGCGCCGTGCCGAGATTGTTGTGGGCCTCCCCGTTGTCGGGCTGGAGTTCCACCGCCTGTCGGAAGTAACGCACGGCCTCGGCCAGTCGTTTCCCCTCAAAGAACCAGTGACCGAGATTGTTGTAGGCCATCGAACACCGGGGATTTCGGGCAATGGTTGTCCGCCAAAGCGTTTCCATGTCCGCGTACATTCCGCACTGCCGCCAGGTCAAGACCCCCAGCGTTGGCAGCAGCACTCCGCAGACAGCGGGCGGCACGAACCGTTTTCCCCTTGCCAACCAACCGCACGCGGAATGAATTCCGGCCCCCGCCAGCGCCAGCAAGCCGAGACTGGCCAGATACTGAAAATGATCGGCCACGAACGAGTAGCGGAACGGGTACACATCGAAAAACCCCAGCGCGGGAAAGAGCGTGCCGGCAAAGCACAGCACCGCCACCAGCGGTCCCCGCCCGAGCCGATGCCGGAGAAACCACAACGCGGCGACGACCCCAAGAGCGGCCACCGGAAAGCACCACTGCCACCACACCGCCGGGCTGATTTCCCAACGCGGATAGCTGAAGGTGAGATTGGCAGGCCAGACGAGTTTTTCGGCGTAAAACCAGAGCGCCCGCCCGGCAACCAAACATCGCTCCCAAAACGTCAGCGACCACTCGGCACCCAGGGCGCCGACCTGGTGCTTCTCCAGCGAGACCGTGTTCAAACCCAGCGCCACGCCCGCGACGAAAAACGGCAGCAACGGGCCCACGTCGCGCCAGGTGAGGCTTCCCCGTTTCCACCAAACCACGAGCAACAGCGCCGCGGGCAGCGAACACGCCACGGTCTTGCTCAAGAGGGCGGCCACAAACAGAAGCAACGCCAGCCAGTAAGCGCCAGAGGGCGGAGGACGGAGGGCGGAGGACGGAGGACGGACTTCTGATCGCTGTGTGTAGCGCAGATACGCCAGCGCCGCCGCCAGGTAAAACACGGTGGACAGGACGTTCTTGCGCTCGGAAATCCAGGCCACGGATTCCACGCAGACGGGATGCAATGCGAAGATGGCGGCCGCCAGCCACGCGCCCGGCAACCGCAGCCGCGTCAGCAGACGATACAGAAGCATCGCCGCCAGCGCGTGCAAGAGCACGTTGACCAGATGGTAGCCGATCGGATTGAGCCCCCAGAGATGATATTCCAGCCAGAACGAACTGTGGACGAGCGGGTAATACTGAAGGGTTTTGCCGACTTCAAACCAGATGTCTTTCAACCCGGTCCAATCCCGCAGGGTCGGGTTATTGGTTACGTGGAGGTCATCGTCCCAGATGAATCCGCCCCGCAACGCTGGCAGGTAGGCGGCCAGCACGGCGGCGGTCAGGAGCAGGCCGAAGAGCCAGTTCCAATTCCGGGAAGCCGGCTTGCGGTTCGTCATTCCGCTTTGCGCTGCATGCGGGAATCCGCTGGCAGATTTCATGCGCCGCGAAGGTAGCGTGTGCGCCCGGAGAATTCAAACGTGATCGTTTTTGGTCCCCGCTCTCACGAGACGGGGCTACGGCGCGTAGCCGCAATCGTCAGATCGCGGATGGGTGGGGATGGGAGGAGGTTTTGGTCCCCGCTCTCACGAGACGGGGCTACGG
>JALOTT010000284.1 GCA_025457745.1 Verrucomicrobiota bacterium | reverse complement strand
ACGAAACGTGCAGGCATGAAGGTTGGATCCTTCCTGCCCCTTTTTGTTCAAAACATTCTCAAAAATCTTTCTGCGGCTAAGTCCGACAGTCTGCTAGGGAAGTTATTCGGCAGGCGTGGAGAATTGATGTGTCGTGGTGCGATCAAAACCGGACAAGGCTGTGCGATCAAAAGCGGAATAATGATATCTGCAGGTGATTTTCCGTTGTGTTCACGGACGCCTGGCATAGAAGATGGCCGAGCTTCTGCGGAGGATAGGGCTCTGCGGGGACGCAACCTGAGCGCCGTCAGAAGCCTTGCAAACGGCAGGTCGGGCCACGTGAGCGGCCCGGCTAGGCCTGCCGGAGCAAGGCCAAAGCGAAAAATCCAACTTTTCGGGCTTACAGTAGGTCCGGCTCCTCGCCACCATTACCGGAACGCATTCCGGTTTTGATCTCACACGAAATTCCGCTTTTGAAAGTTACACGCCACGGCGCATGATTCTCGTGCACGATTCTCGTTGCATGCGAGCGACGCCGGTGCTTAGATTCTCCCCGATTCGTCATGTATCTTCACGCGCGAGTTGGGTGGCTCACGGCGGGCTTGTTAGGCTGCGGAGTGGTGGTCTGTTTCATGACCGGCCCATTGCTCGCGCAAACGGTCGGACTGACCCAAACCGTCGCAGCCGCCAGTCCCTCCGCCACTACGACTAATGACTCCGCGCGGATGGTGGCGCTACAGTTGGAAGCATTGATCCAGCTCCAGACGCAACAACAGGCGACACTCAAATCCCTCGAAGAAACCCGGCAGGAAATTGCGGCCATGCTCGCCGTCAGCTTGAGCAACAACCTGGCTCAATTCAGCGCCATGACCGAAACGCTCACGTCCCAACGCGCGGCGGACGTAAAGGTCATCCGCAATTCAAATCGTCTGCTGTTGGCGGTTGTCGTAGCGCTGTGCGGCTGGATGATCGTGAGCATCCTGGTTCTGAACCTCAGCTCGATCCGCGTGATCAGCCGGCTCACCGAGGTGTTTTCGCCCTCCGCCAGCCTGCCGGGAACGGAGGCTCAAGCGTTTGCCGACGCGCGGGCCGCTCAGAAACAGATGCGGCTGTCCCCCGGCAAAGAAGGCCAGCGCCAGTTCGGTAACGCGCTGATCCAATTGCAAAGCCGGATTCAATCCCTCGAACACCTCGCCAACAAGTCGCGCCTGGATGCCATTCCTCCTGCCAGCCGATCCGCTGCAACTACCCCCTCCACCGACGGCAAAACTCCCCCGCCGTCACGCGCACCCTAAATCGGAGCAACGCCAACGAACGGACAGTAACAGGGCAGCCTGGCTGGATCATAGCAAAGACCGCTCAACGTTTCTTTGGCGTTGAGCGGTCGTCTGTTCCTGTTGTTTGCCCATGTTGTTTAACTGCAATGAATCCGATTGCGGCTGAAATAATTGGACCGATAATTAACCACAAATCTTTTGCTTTTTCAGGACAAGTAAACCACGCAAGCAATCCGCCGGCGGCAAGTATGATGGTTAATGCGGCAAAGCCCGGCTGGAAACAAAAAAGCCCGCGCACGGCGGGCTTTGGCATTTTAATTGTGAATTCTTAATTCTTTATGGCTCACGCCCGTTCCATGTATTTTCCGGTGCGCGTATCAATCTTGATCTTTTCGCCGGTCTTGATGAACAGCGGGGCCTGCACGGTGATGCCGGTTTCGATGATGACGGCTTTTTGCACGTTGTTGGCCGAGTCGCCGCGCACGCCTTCGGGCGCGTCGGTCACGGTCAGCACCACGCTCGGCGGAATTTCGACGGTCACGGCCTTGTCTTCCACGAACGTCACGGTGACGCTGCCGTTTTCCACGAGATAATTCTTCGCGTCGCCCACGAGTTCGGGGATGAGCGTCACGGTTTCGTAGTTTTCCGGGTCGGTGAAAACGAAATCGTCGCCGTCCTTGTAGCTGAACTCCATCTTCTTGGTCATCATCGGCACGGTTTCGACCTTTTCGGTGGAGCTGAAGCGCACGTCGGAGGATTTGCCGGAGCGGATGCTGCGGAGGGTCGCCTGCACGAACGCGCGCAAGTTGCCGGGCGTGCGATGTTGCACATCCAGCACCACGCAGATGTCGCCGTTGTAGTTAATCGCCTGGCCGCGGCGAAGGTCGTTTGCTGATGCCATAAATTCGCTGTCTAAACTGTCTGGTTGTTGTCGTTTCCCTGAAACAGGGACGTGGAAAATAGCCGTGGGTTGCGCGAAAGCAAGCTTCGATTTTTCGGGTTTTACTTCCTGCGTCACTCAAATCGGTAGGCGCGGATGCTTCCTTCGCCGAGCGTCACCAAAGCTTTCGGTAGCGGGTCAGTTTCCATTTTCGGTGGGGCGAGTGTCCTCGCGAGCCGGCTCGTCAGGAGCCTCGCCCCACCAAACTGGGCGGCTAAAGCTTTCGTGTCGAAAGCGACAACTCCGACGTCGCGTATATCGCAAATCAAAACTGGCTGTCCGGCATGGATTTGAACCATGACAATGGCCTCCAAAGGGCCGTGTGCTACCGTTACACCACCGGACAAACCGCCACAAAACTAACTTTCCGCTCCGCCTCACGCAAAGGAATTCTCATCGTCGCTGCCAAATCACACCCCGCAGCGAACGGCCACGCTAAAATTCATCCTCCAAAACCAAAGCTTGAGCGCCGCCGAAGTTTGGCCACCGCAGGCTAAAACCGGTTCAGAGCTTGGAACTTGGAATTAGCTTCCGCAACACCGTGCCCAGCCGGGCGATGCCCGCGCGAATTTCAGTCTCGGAAGCGCTGCCAAAACTCAGGCGCATTTCGTGGTCCGGCTTGCGCCGCGCCGGGTCGTCCGCGTAGCAAAGCTCGCCCGGCACATACAACACGTCATGCGCCAGCGCGGTCTGGAACAGTTTCGATTTTGCTCCCGACGGCAACCGCCGCGGCAATCGCGCCCAGAAATACAATCCGCCAGCCGGTTCCCGCCACTCAACCGCTTTCGGGAAATGCGTCACCAACGCCCGACGCATCACAAGTGCCTTGCGCGCGTAACGCTTTCGCAACAAGTGAAGATGCCGGTCGTAGTGCCCCGACGCCAGCGCGCGCGCCAGAAGCTGTTGCAACAAGTTCGACGTGCCGAAATCGTGGTTGCCCTTGATACGCGTCACTGCCATGAACACCGGTTCGGGCAAAAAGCTGAAACCCACGCGGACGCCGGTCGCAAACGGCTTGCTGTAAGTCCCGGCGAGAATCACTCGCTCGCTGAATCCTTTCGCCGCGAGGGTTGACTTCACGTCCTCACCGGCGAAACGCAGTTCGCGATACGCGGTGTCTTCGAGCAGATAAATCGGATGTCCGGCGGCGCGTTCGTATTTCTTCAGCAACGCCAAAGCGGCGCGTTTCTTCGCGAAACTCGTCGTGACGCCGGTGGGATTTTGATAATAGCTGACGAGGTAGAGCAATTTCACGCGCCGCAGTTCGCCGTTGCGCCTGAGCCGTTGGAGCACGGTCTTCAGATGCGCGAGGTCGAGTCCGTCGCGCTCCAACCGCACGCCGCGCGCGCGGATGCCGTGGCTCTGCAATATGCCGAGATAAACGAAATAGGTCGGGTCTTCCACCAGCACGATGTCGCCCGCGTCGCACAGCGCCTCGGTGACCATGTAAAGCAACTGTTGCGAGCCGCTCGTGATGATCAGCCGTCCCGGCGAATACGCCTTTGGTTTTCCGCACCCGCCGTCGAGCTGCTGCAAATGTTGCGCGGTGAGCCGGCGCAACGCAGGGGCACCGAGCGTCGTGCCGTATTGCAGCGCGGCCTGACCCGTGCGCGGCGAACGCAAGAGGTCGTTCAGCAACGCGCGGGTTTCCGCCACCGGCAGCGATTTGTTGTCCGTGAAACCGGCGGCGAGCGAAATGAGATGCGGATGCTCCAGCGCGGCGCGCATCAGCCAGGAAATCGCCGGCTCGGCGGTGCGCCGGCCCAATCCAGACAAGATGTTTGATTTCTTCATTGAAACGCGCGCCTCAGCCTGCTGAATCTGGCTGCGCGATCTGCGGCATTTCACCCGCATTTCCCTCCACCAGCTTGAGAAACTTCTCGAGGGCGTCACGAAATTCTTTTTGTTCCCACGCCGCGTCATTGTGCCCGCCGCGCAGTTCGCAAAAGATTTTCGGCTCGTTCGCCGCCGCGAAATTCTTCTCCGCGTGCTGGAAGCCCGCCAGATCGTCGTCGCGACTGTGCGCCACCAGCACCGGGATTTTGATGCGCGGAAGTTTTGCGCGCGTGTCGTAGTTGATCGTGCCGATCAACCGGACCGGCAGCCACGGAAACAATTCCGCGCCAATGTCCGGGATGCTCGTAAAGGTGCTCTGCAACACAAGGCCCCCCAGCGGCTCGCGCAACGCCAGTTCGCTGACGACGCCCCCGCCAAGTGATTCGCCAAACGCGATAATGCCTGCGCCGCGAAATCCTTTTTGCCGCAGCCACGCGTGCGCGGCTTGCGCGTCGCGATACGTGCCTTCCTCACCGGGCCGACCGTGGCTTTGACCGTAACCGCGATAGTCGAAGATAAAAACGCTCGCGCCGGTTTCGAGCAGCGCCTCGCACAACCCAAGCCGATGGCTGATGTTTCCGCCGTTGCCGTGGCAGATCAGGAAAGCCAGGTGCGCCCGCGGAGAATTTGTGTTGGCCGGGAAAAACCAGCCGTGCAGTTCGACGCCGTCCTCCGCCTTGAAGCGCACATCTTCAAACGGTCGGCGGAGTTCGTCCGGCGTCGCCTCCAGTTGGCGGGTCGGATGAAAAATCTGGCTGCGTTCAAACCAGCGAAACATGACAAACAAGACCGCGAGCGCAACAAACAGGCGGACCCCGCGTCCAATCCACGTCCGTCGCCGCTGCGAATTCATGCCGGAGTCTGCCAGATTGGCCGGAACAGAGCGAGCACGGGTTGGCGAAGCCAATTGAGGCTGGCTATTTCACCAGCGTCAGCATCCGTTTGAACTCATCTGTCCCAGCACGTTCCAGCAATTCGAACAAGATCATCTCCGTCGAAACGATCACCGCACCGGCGTCGCGCATCCGCTCGACGGCCAAACGATGATTCTCCGTCGTGCGCGATGAAATCGCATCGGCGACTACGAACGGACGAAAGCCCGCTTCCAGCAAGCCGAGGCTCGTCTGGCAAACGCACACGTGGGCTTCGATGCCGCAAAGGATGACATCCTGCACGCCCTTGGTCCGAAGCGCCTCGACAAAACCCGGCGTGCCGCAACAACAGAAAGTGTTCTTTTCCATCGGCGCGAAATCCGGAATCGCCGACGCAATCTCCGGCACGGTGGCGCCGAGGCCTTTGCGGTATTGCTCGGTTGCGAAAACTGGAACGCGCAAGATGAGCGCCCCGTTGATGAGGCGAAGCGCATTTTGCACCACGCGCGGCATCTCAAAAATCACCGGCCGGAACCGCTCCTGAATGTCCACGACCACCAGACCGGCTTTGTCGCGCCGGATGCGAAGAATTTGTTTCTGCACAG
>JALOTT010000283.1 GCA_025457745.1 Verrucomicrobiota bacterium | reverse complement strand
GACGCACAACTTCAACCAATCGGAATTGCGGAAACTGGGAGTTATTACCGAGACGCGCACAGGATATATCGGGTGGTTTCAGCCGGACATCGGCATCAATTTATTTCAGTTCAGGCGTTCCGGCGCAAGGAGATCCGCCCCAGCCCGGCGCAACTTTGGCCGCCTTGCGTGTCTTTGCCTTTGCATGCTTTCCCGTCACCGCCATTCATCCGCTGAGAACGACGGTTCATCGCAGCACCCGGCCCGGGCGGAATTCCTTGACGGTGGGCTTAACGGCCTCGACCGGCGCGGGGCCGCACACGCCACCGTTGACGCTGATGCTCAAGCCCACCAACCCGGTAAAGAAGGCCAGGTCGTCGCGGAACGATCCAAATACGAAAAAAAACCGAATCACGTATGCGATGAAGTAAGAAAGCAGGAAGGTGTTGGCAGAACGCAGGGCGGGGTCGCCATACCTGAAATTTCGGTGGAGCACGCGGAGTGCGGCGATGAGAAACCAGATGAAACCGACGGCACCAGAGATGCCAAGTGGAATGAGCACTGACAGCGGACCATTATGATAATCGCCGGCGATAATTCTTACCTCCGTACTATCGGTGGTCCGGGCGAATCTGCCCCCGGACATTTCCAGTTCCGAAGGATTAATGGCGTAGCCTTTGCCGAGGAGCAGATACTTGGGCACCTCCGACCAGACGGTGCGCCACATTTTCAGACGCCACTCGCTGGAGTCCTCAGCCCCATATTTTGCAACCGGGTCAATTGGCAACGGCAGGAAGCTGAGTGAGCGCTGGATTGCAAATGGCAGCTTGTCCGCGACCGGTATGCACACGACACTGATTAGAATCCCCGCCACCATCAGAATCGGCAACAGGCGCGTCCGAAACAGACCCTCAAAATAAAACTGGAAGAACATCGTCATCGCCAGAACGATGGCCAGCGAACGGAAACCACCCAGCAAGCTGATCCAGACGAGCAGCAAAAACAACAAAATGCGCCAGGGCTGATGGAAGCTTAACGCGCCGCGAATTTGAAACGGAAGAAAACGCCACCTTTCGCCCAAACTGAACAATCCGCGAATCCCATGCCGCGCCAGCATGAACGCCACCGCCATCACCGCGCCGATGGAGAACGAGCCCAAGCGCGCATACGAATCAGCGGGGGCATCCATGCCTCCTCCCATCAAAGCCTGGATGTCCTCCACGGGAAAAATGGCGAAGATGAAATAGAGGCTGGGGTCTAGCAGCGGGCCCAAACTTGCGATGCAGATGGTAATGCCGCACAAAAAATACAGCGAAATATGGAGGATGGCTCGTTCCGGAGGGACACGGCGGCAGATCAGTGCGAAATAGCCGACGATGGCTCCCAGCAGGAAAATGTATCGTTTGCTGCCAAACGCCTCCCCGCCGAACGCTCGAAACCCCATGCCTCCGGTCAACTGAGCCGTGATGAGAATCACTAGCGCCAAAAAAATCAAAGGGCGCGACACGGTTGGTACTTTCAGGAACTTAATGTCCTGATTCAAGATGCGCTGCATGATGGACAGCAGCAGACTCCCGGCCGCCATGACAATCCATAGATACGGCCGGCCCGGCAGGAAGATAACCACGACGCTCATGTTCCAACTGGCGACCAGCACCAGATGATGCCAGCGCAATAAAACCGGGATCAGCGGCAGCGCGACCACCAGCGCGACTATTGTTAAACTGGTGATATCCATGGGGATCGCCAGCAAGTAACCCAAGAAGATCGCCAGCGGCAGGCACAAGCCGTAGATGATCAACGCTCGAATAATGGTCAGGGCATTTGACATGTCTTAGCAAAGTGCTTTTTTGAGCAGCTAGTTCAACAGTTACTCCCGTTCAGGCTCAAATCCATCGGATGCCATCCGGTTTCTTTCGTCGCGTTGCCCGGCGCCGCCGTTAAGTGCCACGCCCAGACCGAGCAACCCCGTAAAGTAATACAAATCGGAAGAAAACGCGCCAAAAATGAAGACAAAGTTGACAATCCGTGCGATAAATACGGCCAACAGAAACGCATTGACCCGCCGCAACTCCAGGTCGCCCTGTCGATAATTCCGGTACAACACACGCACTCCCGCCCCCAGAAACCAGATGAACGCGGCCAAACCGTAGATCCCAAACGGAATCACCACTGACAATGGGCCGTTGTGGTATTGGCCGCTAAACGCCAGCGATTCCGTCGCTTTCAAGTCCCCACGCGTTATAGCATCCGTAATCAGAAGAAGTTCCTTCGCGTTGATGGCGTACCCTTTGCCTTTAAATAGGTACTTGGGCACGTCCGGGAGCAAGGTTCGCCACATCTCCAGTCGCCATGTGGTGGAATCCTGCGCCCCCAGTTTGACCCACGGGTCCACGTCAAGGGGCAGAAAACTCACCGTGCGCTGCACGGACAGTGGCATTTTATCCACGAACGGCAGAAACGCGCCGGCCACCACTACGCCACTGAACAGGACAATCCATAGGAAGCGCGTCCGCCACAAGCCCTCGATCAGGAACAAGATCACAAACATCAACCCCAAAAGAACGAGGGTCGAACGAAACCCGCCGAACAAACTTGCAAACACGGCCACCAGAACCAACCCCATCCGCCATGGCCGTGTCAGGTCGAACAATCCCCGGATGCCGTATCTCGCCAGCACGAAGCAGTACAGCGCTGGGGCTGCCTGCACAAACCCGTTGATCCGCACGACGCTCGGCCCCGCCGCGCCTTGAGCCAGCGCTTGATCCATCGCCAGCTCCACCGGAAATAAATCGTAGAGAAACCAAAAGCGCGGCCCGGCTACGAACGCCAGATGACTGATAATCGCTGTCAGCCCGGAGAGGAAAAACAGGGCAACGTAAAGTTGCGCGCGGGGCCGCGGGATCGGCCGGCTCGTCAACGCAAAATAGCCCACAGTCGCCGCGAGCAGGTAAAAGTACCCACTGCCGCCGTAGCTGCTCTCCGCGCCCAACGAAGCCATGCCGATACCGCCAGTCATACACGCGGTGATACCCACCACTCCCAGCAAACCGAGCAGCGACCGAGTGAGGCGCGGCTCTTGCAGAAACCGGTTGGCTGAACTCACCGAGCGACCCAGAATCCCAAAAAAAAGACTGACGAAGGCCATCAATACCCAGATGGCCGACCGGCCTGGAAAGAAAAACGGAGTGATCGCCGCGTTCCAAGAGACGATAAGCAACGGATGATGCCACCGCATCAACAGCGGCACGACCAGCACGCTCAACACCATTACGACGACTGCCAAGCTGCTCGATTCCAACGGTTCGGCCAGCAGATAGCCCAGCAATACCGCCAGCGGCAGGCACACCCCGAGTATCAGGCGGTTCCGCGATGCGGCAAATGTGCTGACCATCGTCTCAGGATTAGAGTTGAGCGGATACTGTTTGACAATCTCATTCTCCGGCCAGCGAGGCTTGAATTCCCAACTTCTGCGCGCCGGTCGGCCAGTTGCAGACCCGCCTGTCCTTGGAATTTCGACCTTGCCTCGGCGTGCGCAATCCGGAATTTACTTGGAGCAATGCATGATCAACGCGGCATAAGGGATGCGGGCCAGGTCATGCCTCCCGTGGGTTTCCGCCTTGGAGAACCGCCGTGAGCCCAGACGCACGAACTCGTCACGCGGGCGGATGAATTTTTGACGATCCTTGCTGAGGCCCGGCGCGCACGGAGTGACGCGCCCTACCAGCGGCCGACAAGAGACGCTGCGCATCCGGCGAGATCACATATCCCAAGCCGCGACCCTCTTGGCGACGTTCTGGCCGCAGAGCACGACCATCGGCATGCCGCCGCCGGGATTCACCGAGCCGCCCACGAAGAACAGATTCGGACAAAGCGTGCTTTGCTTGGGCGCTTTGAACGCGAGATTTTTCCAGCGATCACTCACGACACCGTAGATCGAGCCTCGGTTGGAGTTGTATTGCGCGCGGATGTCGAGCGGCGTCCAGAAGTGTTCGAAGACAACGTGCTTGCGCAAATCTTTCAGGCCCATCCGCTCCAGCTTGGTCAGGATGCGGTCCTTGAGCCTGGAGTAATCTTCGCGTGTCAGCGGGTGGTCGTCGCGGATGTGCGGGATGTGCGGGAGAATCTTCAGGCAATCGCAGCCCGCTGGCGCGACGGTCGGGTCGGTCTTGGACGCGGCGACGAGGTAGATGGTCGGATCGTCGGGCAATTCGTAGCGCTCGAAGACCTTGGCGAAATGTTCCTTCTGATGGCCGCTGAAAAAGAAGTTGTGATGCGCGAGCTGCGGAAACTGGCAATCAAGGCCCAACTCGATCACGAGGCCGGAACAGGTGGGTTCGAATTTCTTTTCCAATGACGCAATGAAAGCCTTGTCCTCGGTGAGCAGCTTTTCGTAGGCGGGGATGACTTCCATGTTCGACACGATGATGTCGGCGGCATGGAACGCCCCATTCGCCACCAGACCAGTGACGCGGCCTTGCTCGCGGCGCACTTCGCTGACTTCGGCGTTGAGATTGACCTTGATGCCGAGTTCGAAGATGTCGCGGAAGTAGCGGGTCTGAAGATGCGACGCCACGCCCTGGTGCATCGTGCGAAAGAGATCGAACTGGAAAAACTTGAACAAGCCGTAGTGCTTGGCAAACCCCTGCCAGTTATCCAGGCCCTGCTCGAAGTAACCGTCGTTCGTCAGGTCGTAGAGGTCGGCGGAATACTTGAGGAAACGCTCAATGTTCTCCGGCGGTTCGCCGACCTTGCGCGCCTCGGCGGCCATCTTGTCCGGCTCGGGATACAGGTCGAGCGTGACGCCGTCCTCAAAGAAATTCCGCCAGTGCGGGCGCAACGGGCGGATGGGAATGTAATCCTTCATCTTCTTGCCACTGCGCTCGAAGAGACGCTCAAAGATGCGCGGCAGCGTGAGGATGGACGGCCCGAGGTCGAACGTGTAGCCCTGCTGCTTGAGGACGTTGAGCTTGCCGCCGATTTTGTCGTTCTTCTCGAAGATCTCGACGTCGTAACCCGACTGCTTTAGCGAAATCGCGGCGGACAACCCGCCCAGCCCCGACCCGATGACGATGACTTTTTTGTTCTTCATCTGTGCCTCACTTCTGTTCCGTTACCCGTTTCAACCCGTCCTTTGCCACGTGATCCACCGGATGTTCGGCGAGGGCTTTGCGGAAATACTCCGCGGCCTTCGTCCGCTCACCGAGCGATTCGTAAGTCCGACCGATGAACGTCCAACAACTGCTCCGCCCCCAGCGCGGATCCAGCGGCCCGCCGGGGACTTCGGCCTCGGCCTCAAAAAGTTTTTCCGCCGCCAGCAAGGTTGTCAACGTCTCGCTCCACGCGTCTGGCTTCCTCGCGGTGTGAAACTCGCACATACCGAGCAAATACTGAACGCGCGGATTGCGCGCGCCGTATTCCGTCGCTTTGCCGCGATGCTTCGCCACGCGCGGCCCATACCAGGCGGCGCGCAACACGCTCCCGTTGATCTTCATGCCGTAAAGCGTGCCGAGCAGCGCGTGGCTCTCGGCGTGGCCCTCGCACAACTTCACGGCCGTCTTGAGCGCCCCCACGGCGGCGTCCATCGCGGCTTCGGCGGCAGGCGCGTTGGTCGGGTTTGGTGCGATGTTTTGCAGTTGCAACATGCGATGAAACGACGCCGTGCCCAGCCAGTAATAGTTCGTGCAGGACGCGGACGCGTTCGTGGTCGCCTGCCGGAAGATTTCCGCCGCCGCGCTGAAGCGTTGGCCGTCCCAAGCCTGATAGGCCGCGGTGAACTCCGCGATGCCCGCCGCGGTCAACTTGTCCGCCCGCACGTCCGCTCGCGCCGACACTGCGGTGAACAAAATCAAAATTGGCAGCCAATAACTCATCGCTTGACCTAGCTATACCCGGCGGGAGAAGTTTCACCAAGACGATTATGGATTGCGCTGCCACTGTTCAACGCCAACGAGCCTTTTTCCAGTCCGGCGCCACCCGTTCGCTGGACTTTCGCCGCGCGCGGCTCGAAACCTTCTCCGCGGCGCTGGCACGGAATGAATCTGCGCTGCTCGCCGCGCTCAAAGCCGATCTCGGCAAATCGCCCTTTCAAGGCTACTCCTCCGAGCTTGGCTTCGTGCAGGCGGAAATTCGTCATGCGCTGCGCAACCTGCGGAAGTGGGCTGTGCCATCGGGTCGGCGCATACCGTGGTTCGTTGCGCCGGCGCGCGGCTGGGTGCAGCCCGAACCGTTCGGCGTGGCGCTCATCCTCGGTCCGTGGAATTACCCCGTGCAACTGCTGCTCACGCCGCTGGTGAGCGCCATCGTGGCGGGGAACTGCGTCGTGTTGAAACCGTCCGAACTCGCGCCGCGCACGGCGGAAGCCATCACGGCCCTCGTGCGGGAAAATTTTGCGGCGGAATACATCTCCGTTGCGAACGGCGGAGCGGAAGTGGCCGAGGCGCTGTTGCGGGAACGGTTCGATAAAATCTTTTTCACAGGCAGCACACGCGTTGGGCGCGCGGTGATGGCGGCGGCCGCGCGCCATCTCACGCCGGTAACCTTGGAACTCGGCGGCAAGTGTCCGGCCATCGTTTGCGCGGACGCGTCCGTCGAACAAGCCGCGCGGCGGATTGCGTGGGGAAAATTCATGAACGCCGGGCAGACGTGCGTCGCGCCGGACTTTGTGCTGGTGCAGCGCGGCGTGCGCGCGACATTCGTGACCGCGCTTAAAAAGACGATCTGGGAATTTTACGGCGAGCATCCGGGCCAATGCGAGGAATACGGACGCATCGTGAACGCGCGTCATTTTGAACGGTTGGTGAGGTATCTGGGTGACGGGAAGGTTGTTCACGGTGGCGCGCATGACGCGAAGGATTTGTTCATCGCGCCAACGATTCTGGCCGATGTGTCGTCGGATGCGCTGGTGATGCAGGAGGAGATTTTCGGGCCAATCCTGCCGGTGCTGGAATTTGACAAACTCGGCGACGCGCTCGCCATGCTGCGTGATCGGCCTACGCCGCTGGCGCTGTATGTGTTCACACGCGATCGCACCACGGAAGCCCGCGTACTGGCGGAGACGCGTTCCGGCGGCGCGTGCGTGAACGACGTGGTTTCACACATCATCGGCACGGGGTTGCCGTTCGGCGGACTGGGCGAAAGTGGGATGGGTGTGTATCACGGGCGCGCGGGCTTCGAGACGTTCTCGCATCAGCGCGCGGTGTTGCGCCGGGCGACCTGGCTCGACTTGCCGTTCCGTTACCCGCCGCCCAAACTCTCCGTGGCCGGGTTGAAGCGGGCGATGCGCTTTCTTTTGAGCGGCTGAGCTTGCTTCAGTTGCCGATTCCGTTTAACTATTGAGCATGTCGCGGCGCGTCATCATCATCGGAGCAGGGCCGGGCGGTTTGGCCTCAGCCATGTTGCTCGCAAAAACTGGGGCGGAAGTCACCATTCTGGAAAAGCAGCCGCGTGTGGGTGGGCGCACGTCGTTGATTGAGGCGGACGGCTACAAGTTCGACCTCGGCCCGACCTTCTTTCTTTATCCGCAGATCTTGCAGGAGATTTTTCAGGCCGTCGGACGCGACCTTTACCAGGAAGTACCGATGACCAAGCTCGACCCGCAATACCGCATCACCTTCGGCGCGGGCGGAGAGTTGAACGCCACTCCCGACCTCGAACGCATGGTGGCGGAAATCACGAAGCTGTCGCCGTCGGACGCGCAAGGCTTCCGCCGGTTCATGGAATACAACCGTGTGAAGCTGGAGAAGTTCGCGCCGTGCCTGCAAATGCCTTTTCCCGGATGGTCGAGCGTGCTCAATCCGCGCGTGCTGGCGGTGCTGCCGTTTCTCAAGCCGTGGAAATCGCTGCACGCCGAGCTTGCGGGCTATTTCAAAGACCCGCGGCTGCAACTGGCGTTCACATTCCAGTCGAAGTATCTCGGCATGTCGCCTTTCCAGTGTCCGAGTTTGTTTTCCATCCTGTCCTTCCTCGAATACGAACACGGCATCTGGCATCCGACGGGCGGATGCAATTCCATCTCGCACAACATGGCCCGCGTGGCGCAGGAACTCGGCGTGAAAATCCAACTGCACACCGCCGTGGAAGAAATCCTGTTCACCGGCCGCCGCGCTACGGGCGTGCGCACCGCGCAGGGCGAACTGCGTGCCGACGCGGTCATGATGAACGCCGATTTTGCCAACGCCATCACGAAACTCGTGCCGAACAACCTGCGCCGCCGCTGGAGCGACGCGCAGGTGGCGAAGAAAGATTTCTCCTGCTCCACGTTCATGCTGTATCTCGGCGTGGAAGGAACATTCGACCACCTCGCGCACCACAACATTTACGTCGCGAAAGATTACCGCCGCAACCTCGACGAAATCGAGCGGCAACACGTGTTGTCGGAAGACCCATCGTTCTACGTCGCGAACCCCGTGCGCACCGACGCCACCATGGCGCCGCCGGGGCATAGCGCGCTGTATGTCCTGCTGCCCGTGACGCACCTGCACCCGAACGTGGACTGGAACAAGGAGCGCGCCCGGTATCGCAGCGTGGCCCTGCGCCAGCTCGAAAAGCTCGGGATCACGGACATCGAGAAGCAGATCCGGTTCGAGCGCGTGGTGACGCCGGCGGATTGGGAGGGCAAGGTGGACGTGTATCGCGGCGCGACCTTCAACCTCGCGCACAGCTTCGCCCAGATGTTGCACCTGCGTCCGCAGAACCGCTTCGAGGAATTTGACGGGATGTATCTGGTGGGCGGCGGCACGCATCCGGGCAGCGGCTTGCCGGTGATCTTTGAGTCCGCCCGCATCAGCTCGAAGCTGGTGATCGAGGATTTGGGCCAGGCCGCCCGAACCCGTCTCGATTCAAGCGGAGCCCCGAGGGCTGCATGATCGTCCCTTTCGACTTGCCAACCGCAACCAAACCCGCCGGCACCTCGCCTTCCGGTGTCTCTCAACGCTCACGGCTGAATTGCGGGCCCGCCAGGATGGTAATCGCCGCTCCGTGCCATGAGAAACTCCCTTGCTTTCATTTCCGTCATCGAAGCGGTCGGTTCACCGTGGAAGGAGACTGCGGCCCACGCGCGGTTCACTCAGCAATGCGAGTTTTGACTTCCGTCTCACTTTGGAAAGGCCTATGATCTGGTCATGCATAATTTGACGATCTCCCTGCAGGTGCTGGTGGCGGCATCGGTTTTCTTCGTGTGGGTGGTTCGCTACGCCAACATTGTCCAGGAATTCAAACAGTATGGGTTGCCAGACTGGTTGCGGGATCTGGTGGGCATTCTGAAGATGACGTTCTCGTTGATGCTGCTGGTCGGGATTGACCGTGGGCTATTTGCGGTGGTGGGTGGCATTGGAATCGCCATCCTGATGGGAGCCGCGGTTGTCACTCATCTGCGGGCGAAGAACCCAGCGTTCAAGATGTTGCCCTCTCTGACATTACTGGTGTTCTCAGCGGCCATCGCCTCGATCAACTACCGGTTGCTGACTGCATAAGTATCGGGGGCCTCACAGCGGTGTGGCGCCAGCCGCAACGGATTTGTTCACCGTGGAGCCGAATAGTTCCTTCAGCCGCTGTTGCCGATACTGGAAAATGCGTTCGACATCGCGCCGCACAAACAACCAGTGGACCAACGCACCACCGCGCGGGCGATAGCGCACGCGGTCCAGGCAGAGCGTGCCGCCGTCGCGCTCCTCGAAAGTGTGCGTGTGGTGCCAAAGGGTGTAGGGGCCGCGAAGTTGGACATCCACGAACTGGTGCGGTGGATTCCACTCGGTGATTTCCGTGCGCCAGCGGATGGGAAGACCGTGAACGGTGATTCGATAATCAATCAGCGTGCCGGCACGCATGACGATGGGTGCCGGCGTGAGGACTTCGAACTTCAGCCAGGAAGGCGTGAGGGTTTGCAGGTTGCGCGCCTCGGCGAAGAAGGGGAAGACTTCGCTGGGCGGTCGCGGAACGCAGGTTTCGGATCGGAAGCTAAAGGGAACCTCCGAAAACTACTTTTCGGGGTTGATTTGATGGTGACACTTCAGTTTTTGGTGTGGCGGGTTTCAGGGCGGCTCTTTTTGTTGTTGGT
>JALOTT010000282.1 GCA_025457745.1 Verrucomicrobiota bacterium | reverse complement strand
TTTGGCGACCGGCGTGTATTCAGTGTCCACCAGCGCGTAGCGCCAATGCACAATGGCGCGGGCCGGCGAGTTTTCGATGATGCGGACATGGCTGAACCGGCAATCGCGGTCCATCAGCGGTTCGGCACAACTGACCACGTCTCGGCCCCAAGTCTCAAGCCATTCGTGGGTAAACCAGATGCCATTCTCGGTGACCCAGCAGGGAACAAAACTGGTTCCCCGCCAGAACACGAGCCGGCAATTGTTGGCGGCCAAACACACCAGGATGTCCGGATACTCACCGACCCGCCACAGCCGGTCCCATTGTTTGGTGTAATTCAACCGGGTGTAATTAGCCCCGAACTCAGCCGGTCCAGCAGGCCCCGAAGGGAGAATTCGTTTTGGCGATTGCACCTTCGGCAAGGGCTGCTGGCCTTCGAACATTTGTTGAATTTCGGAGGCGCTGAGGGCGGCGCCGTAAACCGCGACCTCATCCAGCCGGCCATCGAGAAAAGCGAAGTTGTTCGTGGCGGTATATTGGAAATCCACCCATTTTTCGAGGATGGCGTTTCGGCCGATGGTCAGTTTGTGATCGGCGGTTGGGCTGAGAACCGGGCTGGACGCCACCTCGCCCGCCGGCCGGCCGTTGAGATACAGCCGCGCCGGTTGCCCCGCTTCGACCGCCAGGGTAAGCATCAACCATTCTCTGAGTGGCAGCAGCGGGCCCTCAACTTCCACCCAAGTGTCGGCCTGCCCCAAGCCCACGGCCAGTTTGCCGGAGCGGGCAATCCCGAGGATGACGCCCTCTCTCTCAGCGCGCCGCAGGTCAAACACCGGACTTCGGAACCAGGGATACGATTCCAGCGCCAGCCACGCGTTGATCGTGAATTGCCGGGGAAGGTCCCGGCCAAACCTGGCCCGTTCCACGAAGCTGGTATAACCATCCAGTTGCATGGCACCACTGCCGATGCCGTCGGCAGGATCGTGAAATCCGATGATTCGATCCGGTTGTTTGGAAACCTCCTCAAGCGTGGACGAGGGGGCGAGACGATCAAACGTCCATTTGGCAAATGGCGCTTGTGCCATGAGCGGGTGGGAGGCGTGCCCCAAGCAAATGCCAAGCACCAGCATTGCCAGAAAGTTGCTTTTCGCGAGCGGCTCACCGGCGGGCGGCCTTGAGCAGGTGTCAGGTGCGGGGCGATGACCCGCGGGACGCAAGGCTGAAGCCGCCGCGTTGTCCGTGGTCCGTCTGCCGTGGTCCGTAATCCGTGGTCCGTGGTCGGTTCGCATGAGGGTGGGTTCTATAAATCAGGTGTCGTTACGGTTATTATTGCGGTGGGACAGGCGGAGGGGTCCGGGCGGGCGGCCAAGGCGGCGGCGATGACGCGCGCGCTGCGGGCGACTTTTTTATTGAAGACTCGCTTGCCGTTGGCGACGACGGTGACGGGCTTATCCAGATCCAGCAGCGCGTCGCTGAGAAGCAAATTCACTCCGGTTTTGCCCAATGCCGTGCGATGGGCTTCGGCGACGTTGTCTTTGCCGTGCGTCCGGTTGCCATCGAGGTTGCCGCCATCGAGCGTGGCGATGTCTATGGTGATGGTGTTGTTTTTCCGGTTTGCTGCCGCGTCAATGCGGAGGTCGCCTTTCTCCGGGGCGGCGGGAATGGCGACCCAGTAAAATCGCTCGCGCCGCAGGCCATCCAACGGTTGGTTCACCCAAACCACCCGGTCCGGCCACGGCGGGCGTGAATATTTCGTGATCCACAGGATCCCTTGGCGGTAGTCTATCCCATGAGCACGGCCGGCCTGGAGATTGATGGAATGGACATATCCACCGGGATCGAGCTGTTGCAGCCGGTCAAGTTCGGCGTGAAATTTTTGCGCCAGCGGGCTGCGGTCGAATTGATAGTCGGTTTCCCCGACGTCCGTGCGGAAGGCGAGATTGCGGAGATTGGCCGGTGGATTGCCGAGACCGACGCCGGCGGCCATAGCGTTCGCTCCGGCGAAGCGATCCGCCATGAACGGGGCCAGGATGTCCGTGCCGTAGCCGCCTTCGGAAACGCCCATCAGGTAAACGCGGTTCGGATCCACATTCCAGTGGAGGATGGCGTGGTTGATGACCTGGTCGAATGCGACCTGGTTATGCTTGTGCCACCAGCGACCGAGGCGGTCGTCGGCCATGCGCGGAACAAAGTAAACGCCGTCGGGCTGGTAGTGTTTCACCGCGAACGTGACTTGGGTTTTGAACTCACGGGTGTTTACGTCCCAAGTGTGCGGGCCGGGTTGTTTGCCGCTCCCGCCGCCGCCGTGCATCGAGATAAACAAGGGACGCTTGGCGGCAGAGTTGGTGGTTTGGCGAAGAATCACGGCGAACGGCATGCTCAATTCACCGCCGAGATCGAGGCGGCCGGATTTCAAGTCCGCTTTGTTGCCCGAAGCCAACTCCGATTGAATCGGTTCGGGCAGGGTGACCGGGAGCGCGGAGGTATTCGTGGCGGCCTGCAAAGCGGCGAATTGTTCCGCCATGAATTTATCCGCCGCGGCGGTGGTGAGTCCTTTTGGGGCGGCGAGCAAGGCCAGCGGCGTCAGCAGCAGCGCGGTGAGTAGGGTGAGGGAATATTTCATGGGGGGCGGGAATGGACGGGAGTGGCTGCCGCTGCTATTTGCCTTCCTTGGCCCACTGTTTCATCAGCGCGCTGTTCTTGAGCATGGCTTCTTTGCGGGCTTGGGCTGCCGTGGCCTTGAGCTCGTAGGCGAGGTTGGCATCGTAGGCTTTTCCCGATTCCGGGCCGCGGTCGTGCGTCTCCACCATCCAGCGGTCCAGCCGCGCGCGCAGGGTTTCCAGCGTGGAGCGGAACTTCGAATCCCCGGCCAGGTTTCGGATTTCAAACGGGTCCGCCTGCACGTCGTAGAGTTCCTCTGCGGGGCGCGTGGGTGAAAACAGGATTTCCTCCTGCAACGCGCTCAACTTGCCTTGCGCGTGAAGCTCGCGCAGCCGGGGCATGAATGGCTTGGTGTCCTTGTAATCGTTGGGCTGGAGCAGGGGACGCTGCGGATAAAAATTGCGGATGTATTTGAACTGTTCCGTGCGCACGCTGCGGATGCGATCCACCGTTTCGCCGCAACGATCGCGCGCGGCGAAGACGGCGTCGCGCCGTGGGTAATCTTTGGCCAAGAAGTCGCGGCCCTGCATCCATGCCGGCACTGGCAGACCCGCCCAGGCCAGCGAGGTGGCCGCCATGTCAATATGCTCGATGAGATCGGTGCGCACGGCTCCATGGGCGATGCCCGGACCGCGCACGATGAACGGTGTCCGAATCGCTTCGTCGTAGAGGAACTGTTTTCCCCGTGCTTGGCTGATGCCGTTGTCGCCCATCAGGATGATAATCGTCTGATCGAGGATGCCTTCGGTTTCCAAACGCTTGAGAATCTCGCCAACCTGTTGGTCGCAGAGCCGGATGCAGTCCAGATACTGCGCCCAATCCTCCAAGAAGACAGGATCGCGCGGATAATAGGGCGGCAGGGTCACGTCCTCCGGCTTGGTCAGCGTGCGCAGCGCCTTGGGCGCCACGTCCCGATACCAGCGGCCGTCGTCATTGCGATTCTTTCCGCCCCACAGTTGGACCTGGGCGAAGAACGGCTGGCCCGGCTTGCGCCCTGCCCAATCGTTCCCGTCGTAAATCCTGGCATCCCATTCAAAGTTGTAGTCCGTCTTGCCCAGCCGCTTTGCTTTCGCGGGATAGTCGCCATTGGAGGTGTGATACCCGGCCCGCTGGAACAGCGCGGGCACCGGCTCGACCCCGGCGGGCAGCTGGATCTTCTCCGTGCCTCTCCCACTGCGGTGGTGGTGCGCTCCGATGCTGGTCTGATACATGCCGGTGATCATGGCCGAGCGCGAGGGCGAGCAGACCGAGGCGGTGAGAAAAGCCCGGTCAAATTTCGTGCCTTCGCGAACGAGGCGGTCAATGTTGGGCGTCTGAATCTTCTTTTCGCCGTAGCACGGCAACTCCACGCCCACGTCATCCATGACGATCCAGAGGATGTTGGGTTTGACCGGCGGTGCGGATGCGGCAGTGGCGGGCAGTGCCGTCAGCGGCGACAGCAAGATGATGGCCAGGTAAAGATGGCTGCGGGCGTTCATGGCATGGACTCAATTCTTCAATGCTACTGCTTCCGGCTGCGCTGCGTTTGTGGTCACGGGCTTGGGAAAGACTACCGACTCCGGGGCTTTCCGCCAGCCACCACCGCGTCATTTTTTTATGAAATTGCGACGGGCGCAATCCGGCTGGCCGGTCGCGCCAACTACCGGGGGCGGCTCTGATTCCGATATTGGAGCGGAGTCATTCCAAAGTGCGTTCCGAAAATGCTGGCGAAATACGATTGGGTGGCAATCCCGGCGGCCTCCGCCACGGTCGAGATCGGCAGGTCGGTTTCGCCCAGCAGTTTCCGCGCACTGTCGAGCCGGGCGCGCCGGATTTCATCGGCGGGACTCCGGCGCAACACCTCCCGAAAGCGGCGCTCCAGCGCCCTTCTGCCCAAGCCCGCCTGTCGGGCCAGGTCACTGATTTTAATATCTTTCGGGTCCGTCTGCCTGAGGAAGTCCATCGCCCGGGCCAGCGCCTTGTCCTTAAGGATGAGCGCTTCCGTGGATTGCCGGTTTACCACCTGCAGCGGTGCAATCAGCAACGGTTCGCCGGACCCCTTTCGACCGCGCCTCATTTCTTCCAGCAATTCTGCCGCCTGAAATCCAATCTGTTGGGCCGCCTGCATGATCGCCGAGATCGGGATGGGTGAAGCCTCGCAGAGCAGGTCATCTTCAGCGCCGCTCAGCACGGCAATTTCTTCCGGCACCAGGAGTCCATCGGCGAGGCAGGCGTAGATGATCTCTCTGGCGCTGCTGGCGTTCCAGGTGAAGATGCCCACGGGCTTGCAAAGCGTCTGCAGCCAGGCCGACACCACCTTGAGGCCGCCGCCCCAATCCGGTTCCGCGCCCAGATGCGTATCCACACTCAGTTCCGCGTATTGGCATCCCACGGCTTTAACCCGGTTCCTGATTGCATTGCGCTGCAGCAGGGTATAGTTGAGCCCGCGAAGACCGAAATAGGCGAAATGCCTGAACCCTCGTTCCCAGAGATGCTGAAAGGCCATCTCCGCAACCTTGTCCATGTCGCTGATGATCCGCGGAAAACCGGCATTGGCCACGCTGATGCTGGATACATTGACCACCGGGAGGCGCAAGGCTTTGAGTTCATCCGCCATTTTTTCGGAGGTGACGCGGGCAATGACGCCAATACATTTCAAGTTTTTTGGGACCTGCAGGTCTTCCTCCATTCCGCGGGCTTCCACCATGACTTTCAGAAATTTCCGGCGCCGGGTGGAATTGACGATGCCGGTGATGATCTGCCGGCCCCAGGTCGTGGAGGTGTCCACGAGCACGGCCAGCCAGTTGGCGTTGGAAGCTTGGCGCGACCGGCTGGGCGCTCGCCGGCGGGTGGCGGCCTGTGCGGGAGGCTTCATTTAACTCGAAGCTATCAGCCCCCAACCGGCAAACAACAATTA
>JALOTT010000281.1 GCA_025457745.1 Verrucomicrobiota bacterium | reverse complement strand
AGCAGTTGGCCCCGCTTGCTGGAAAATAAATCGTTTGAAGGCCCGCTCCGCTTCACCTTTGTCTGACCCATCGTGCGTTTCCGAAAGGCATTAGGTCTAGGATGTATTGCGCCAGCGGGCCGAGCTTCACAATCTTACCGTCAACGATGGTCATGTCATCCACGAGTTGCGTCGCATGGCCGAGCCGGTGCGCGCCGCACATTTGCAGCGCCTGCCAGATGCTCGCCACGCCGAACGCCTCGCCCGCGTGTAGCGTCGAGTAAAAGTTCGCCCGTTGAATGGCCGCGAACGCCTCGACATGTTTCTTCGGCGGATAGCCGGCTTCTTCGCCGGCAAGATCAAAACCCACCACGCCGCGGGTGCGAAAATCAATCGCCAGCTCCGCCGCCTCCAGTGAATCCGTGCGGTCGCGCATCGCGCAAATAATCACGCCCCACCGCACACCATATTTTTCCTCGCCCCGCCGCAACCCGTCAATGATCCCGCCCACGATGGCTTCATCCGTCAGCCCGCGCTCGCGGTGGAAACACGGCGCGAACCGCACTTCGGCATAGACCACGCCGTCTTGGTGCATGTCCTCGATGAACTCAAACGCCACGCGTTCCAACGCCGCGCGGGTTTGCATCACGGCGATGGTGTGCTTGAAACCTTCGAGATAAAGCGGCAGCGACCCGCGGTTTGCTCCGCGATGAAACCAGGCTGCCAATTCCTTCGGGTCGTTCGTCGGCAGTCCGGTGTAGCCCGCGTTCCGCGCCAATTCGATGACTGTTTGCGGGCGCAACCCGCCGTCGAGATGTTCATGAAGGAGGACTTTCGGAAGTGATTGGAGGTCGAGTGACATGGCTGAACTTTGCGCGCTTTTACGAGCGGGGCAAGTCCGTTTTATTGTAATGGCGTAGCGCGTCCCGCATGTCTTCGCTCCGTCGCTCCGTCGCTAGGGAATCCGCAAGATGTTTTTGAGACGTTGAGGAAACCCCTGTAAGATCTAGTGTTTCGGCCCTACCGCCGGGGACGTACGTGGCGTTATTATCAAACAGCGGGAGTCGTCGCACAGGGACGGCAGTTTGTGACTATTACAGCAAGATTGCGTTCAGTCTGTTTCCCAACCTGCCGGGCGAACTCAAGCGCCTCGCCTGGCTGTCGCTGGATTCACGGGAAGGCCAAGGATACCGGGCGGCGATAGAATTAATGGGCCGCTACGCGGCGGCGAACCACGCATACATCCATCGCCACATCGCGCAAAATCTCGGGGCGCAGGTATTGTTGGACTTGGAGAACCATCACAACTTCGCGTGGAAGGAACGCCATGTCATCGGCGGCGTGGCGCGTGCGGTCGTCGTTTATCGCAAAGGCGCGACACCGGCGGGCATAAGTGCGCTGGGAATCATTCCCGACTCAATGGCGTCGCCAGGTTATGTGGTGAGCGGCAAGGGCAATACGTAATCGTCGAACTCGTGTTCGCGCGGGGACGGACGCGTGATGAGCCGCCAGGCCGCCAACCAGAAATTCAATTGGAAGGACGTGAGCCGCCTTCTCCGCGAGTCCGGTATGACGTTGATTTCCGCCGGACTGGACGAAGTGCCAATGGCCTACAAAAACATTCACGACGTCATGGCCGCGCGATGCGATTTGGTCGCCGTGCTCGGCCAGTTCGATCCCAAGCTGGTGAAGATGGCGGCTGGCGGCGAGCGCCCGGAGGATTGATGGAACGTCTCCTTGTGCGCGTTGGGAATTTCTGCAAGATTGCCTGCGCCGCCGTTGGATTTGCCGGTGTGGCGAAATGGCAGACGCACAGGACTTAAAATCCTGGGACAGTAAAAAGTCGTGCGGGTTCGAGTCCCGCCACCGGCACCAACCAATAAAATTGTTGTACAGGCGCCAGTCACTTGTCTTGGGACGCCAGTCACTTGTCTTTTGCTCGTAACAACACAAATCGCGCGGCTCTCTGGGGAGGCCGTGCGCTGATTAGACAGACTGAACCAACTGCGTTCTACTTCGTAACCAAGCCGGGCGCTATCTCCCCCCGGCTGGTGAAATCTTCAAAGCCGCTATCCCGCCGTGTGTCCGCGATGCCTTCGCCAAAGCCGCGCGGCGGCATGGCGAAAGTGCGGCGACTCGCCTTCGCAGGCGTTGCCAGCGATTGCGCCAGGGCTTCGTCGGACGGGATCACGCTTTCCTTCATCGCTCGTTTCACGTCGCCAGAGGTTGCCGCTTGGCGGTCATCCTGACGGGCCAGCCAATGCGCCCGCTTCACAATGGCCTCGATGCTGGCGAGGTGTTTCTTGGAAAGGTCCGCGTACGCGGCCAGAGCTTTCCACGTCGCCACGTCGCCTTCAGGTAGAAGAGCTTTGGCGACGGTGAACAAATCCGATTTATCCAACCGTTGAGGCAACCGCTCGACGTGCCCGATGCGGCCAATGAATTGCTCTGAAGTCCAGCCCGTGTTGCGCTCTACCTGTTTTTGCGCGTTATAGAATTGCGGGGTCGTCACCAATGCCACAGGAACACCCCGATTCACCAACGCCGTCATCACCCAGTTTACGCGCGCCGGCATCGCAAACCGCTGCCAATTCTGGGGCCACAGATAGTGCGCCTCATCCAAAACCAAGAGCAAATCACCGCTGGCGAGCGTTTCTTCGATTCGATCCCGAATCTCGGCTGCCTTGTAATTGCGGCTGCAACTCAGGCCAAGCGCGGACGCAATCGCGCTGAAAAACGCACGGTCATCATTGGTGCAGGGAACTTGGACGTAGCGCGCCAGTCCCGCGCTGCGCTCGCACCAATCTTTTGCCGCGAAAGTCTTTCCCGTGCGCGCCGGTCCATCTATCAGCGTCAGGCAGCGCGTATCTTTTGCGTACTCGAGAGCTTCCGCCATGCGACGGGTAACAATGGTTGGCGCGATGGCTGGGCGTTCACGAATCCACTTGGCGCGATAATCGTCCACGGCCTCCCAAACGTCTGCCAGGCCGAAAGCGGGATCGAGGCAAAGCCGATTCAAGTCGTGGCACAGCGCAGCGGACAAATCAGGCTTGCCGAAACTCATAGCCGTTTCTACAGCCCGCCATTCTTTCAACGGAGCAGACCGCAACAACTCTGCCGCAAGATTGTGCAGCCCGTTGCGTTGCCAGGATAACCACTGGACAAACCACAGCGCCGCGCGGTCTGACGGCGGGTCAATCTCCGCACAGCGTTTGGCGACGAGGTTGGCGAGCAAGCCGGATTCAAAGCTGGACGCGTACCGCTCTTGTCGTGACGGGCTTCCGGGTGGGGCGTGTCGGGTGTTGCTCATTTCAAAAAGTCCTTCACGACCGCTGCCGAATTTTGCCCCGACCGAAACCTCGCAAGGCGGTCTTCAAGATTTATTTCAGTTTCTCCACCGGTCAGAGCCTGCCTTGGATTTTTCATTACGCGGTTGCGCTGGAGCTTCATCTCGCGGCCCTTTTCGATGCTGCCTGGGTCCGCTAGGATCACGCGCGACGGCGGGAAATACTTTGCGCGCAGTTCAGAATGGCGTTGCCGTCCGTAGCCGTTATGTGCGTTCACGCCGCCCACGCTGGCGCGGGTGAGGTCCGGCGAATCAATGAATCCGTTGTAAGCGTCCACCGGCAAGTTGCGCGGCACCGTCTGTAAGTTTTCGCCACGAAGATCGGTGATCGCCAGCGTCTCTGGATGGTCTGGATCAAACCAGGCAATGACGGTTTGGCCCTGCAAGCCTCCGGTAGCTTCGCCGAGATACCGGAACTTTCCGCCAAACAGTGAAATGCCGTTTCGCGTCACAGGGACTATTTCTTTGTGCGACGCCAACAGAAAACGTAAATCCTCGGGCAGTCGCGTCAGGCCAACCACGTCGCCTCTCTCATTCCGCAACTGGCAACTTTCCCAGGCATCGTCGGGCGACATCCTAGCGCCAATGACTTGACTGTCCTGCGGCTTGGAATTGTACGACTCGCAAATCTCATGCAGCCGGGTGGTCCATTGGTCGCCAGAGAGGAAGCCGGCTTCGGCTGGATGGACGCGGCGGGCTTCCACGTCGCGCGCGGCAGCTTGGACGCGCTCGTGCTTCACCACCATTTCGTTGCGTCCAACGTAGCCGGCTTCGCCTTCCATCAAGTCTTGCACGCGGGAAGCCACGTTTTCAATTACCTTAGCCCGCGCATTTCCCGGCAGCGAATGAACCATCCGCAATCCAAGGCGTTCAGCGAACGTCTCCCCAACGTCATTCCACGGCTCACACTTCGCACCGCCGCCCAACAGCTTTGCTTTTTTCCAGATGCCCGATTCAAAATGCCAGCCGGCGCGCGGCAAGCCGAACCGGGTGCAGACGCGCGAATTGAGAGAGCGGATCGCGGCGGCGGTGTAGGACTTTGCGTCTATCAGAACGAAGTCCAGAATCCGCTTGGACTTCACGTCTATCATTGGCAGGAACTGTCCGCGCGTCAGTGTGAACCAGCCCTGTCCGTCTTCGACGTAGTATAAAACCGGCAACGTGATGTCGTCACTTTGGTACCACTCGCCCGCAAACGTGTTTGACCAGTCGCGCTGAAGGTACGCCCCGTTGAGACGCGCGCTGCGCGGGCCAATGTGCCACGGCCAGATGCGCTTGATCTCCGGCGCCACCTGGCGGCGAATCGCGTTCGGCGCCCGCAATCGCGCGCCGGGATTTGCGGCGTAGCGCGCCAAAACTTCTTTGCTCAATTTCCCGTGATTAAAACATTCAGCCCAGGCGCGGTCCAAGTCCCTGCTGTATTTGAACACGGCCTCACCCACCAGCAAATCGAAGTCCGCCTTGCTCAGTTTCGGCGCACGCTTGGCCTTGTTCACCTCGCGCCGCTTGTCGGCGACGCTGCCAGAGAGTGCGAACCGGGCGTGCTTGCGGTTCAAGTTCCTGGCTAAACCTTCTGGTGAGGTTGCGAGAAACGGAGCGTAGCGGAGAAGCCAGGCGCACAATGCCCGCTTGCAATCGGAGGCCGCGCGGCCCGCCCGCGCATGGTCCGCGACCGTCTCGCAGGCCACGCGCCAAAGGGTATCCCGTTCCTTTGTGGTCGGATTGTGGCGGTCGCTGAGTCTATGGACGCGGATGGAAAGCTCCGTGAAATCAAAGCCCTCAAAGACCGGATCAGGGATCTGTTCTTTAACGTTGCTCTTTGCCAGCCCTCCTGTTCCCCGACGACGCGTTGCAGGAATTTGACCTCCTGGCAAAATCCAACGTCGTCGCCAAATACAACCGGCAGCGCGTAGCGCGGCTGGCGCTGGCTCTTGGGCGGCAGGACCGCCTCGACCCCACCTCGCCTGTATCGCTCAAATATAGATCCGCTTCCGCTAAAGGTCGAAGGAGAGACCCGGAGCGCGCGAGCCGATTGGCGCAATGAATAGCCCTCAGCCCGCAATTTCAAATACCCTTCACAAAGCAACTGGCGGGCTGTGGCGAGATACCAGGGGTTGGTGCAAATGTCTCGACTCCATGAGAATGTCCGGTTTTTAACTCCATGAAAATGTCCTATTGAGGCCGGAGATGCGGTAGCAACTCTGGCCACAACATGGAGACA
>JALOTT010000280.1 GCA_025457745.1 Verrucomicrobiota bacterium | reverse complement strand
AATCGAACCCCTGCAGCCGTGCACAGGTCTTTGCGATCTTGCGGGCCCAGAACACGCACCTGCACGCAACCGTTGCATCCTTTTCCCGAGTCATTCGTCTTCATGGGTGCAGGGGCCGCGCGGATACGCGCCCCGCAACAACAATGACGAAAACCATGAATGCACAAGAATTCGAGAACGACACAGTAAGGCAAACCGTCCGCGAACGCTACGGACGGATTGCCGGGGACGGAGCAGGTTGCGGCTGCGCATCGGCGTGTTGCAGCCCGGAAGCGGCGACCACAATGGCCGGCCATGATGCCGGCGCCCTATCGCAAAGGTTGGGTTATTCCGCCGAAGAAACCGGCGCCGTGCCGGCGGGCTCAAACCTCGGGCTTGGCTGCGGCAATCCGCAGGCAATTGCCGGGTTGAGGTCGGGCGAAACGGTGCTGGACCTGGGCAGCGGTGCCGGGTTCGACGCATTTCTCGCGGCCCGGGCCGTCGGGCCGACAGGTCGGGTTATCGGTGTGGACATGACACCCGAAATGGTTTCCAGGGCGCGAAGGAACCAGGCGGAGGGCGGTTACGAGAATGTTGAGTTTCGCCCCGGCGAAATCGAGAGCCTGCCAGTGGCGGATGCAAGCGTGGATGTCATCCTCTCGAACTGCGTGATCAACTTGTCGCCCGACAAGCCGCGCGTGTTCCGTGAGGCGTTCCGCGTGTTGAAACCGGGCGGACGGGTCGCGGTTGCCGACATCGTGGCGGTCGCGCCGATCCCCGATGATATGCGCAAGGATTGGGAGCTCTACGCCGGCTGCGTGGCGGGCGCGTCGCCGGTGGCCGAGCTGAAGGCCATGCTCGAGCAAGCCGGGTTCACCAACATTCGGATTGTGCGAAAAGGCGACAGCCGCGAGATTGTCGGCGGCTGGTATCCGGGTCGGCAGGCGGGAGATTATGTGGCCTCCGCCAGCATCGAAGCCAGGAAGCCCGCAATCAGAAGATGAACGCCACGCTCGAACACATCTGGCATGAATTCGCGGTGAAGCTGGGTCGGTTCATCCGTGCGCGGGTGGCTGACCCGGCCACGGCCGAGGACATCCTGCAGGATGTGTTCGTAAAGATCCAAAGGCGCCTTGCTCAACTTCAGGACCCGGCCAAGCTGGAGGGCTGGATTTACCTGATCGCGCGCAATGCCATCATTGATCATTACCGCACTCGCAAGGAAACGGTCGCAGTGCCGGATTCGCTACCCGCCGAGCCGGATGCGAGCGACGCGGAAATCGAAGAACTCAAGGGGGCGTTCCGCCGTATGATCCACAGCCTGCCCGAACCTTATCGGCAGGCGGTGGTGTTGACGGAGCTTGAAGGATTGACGCAGCAAGCACTGGCGGACCGTCTCGGTATTTCTCTTTCCGGGGCGAAGTCGCGGGTTCAACGCGGACGGGCGCAGTTGAGGCAGATGCTCGACGAGTGCTGCACCTTCGAGTTCGACCGGCGCGGCAAGGTCATCGGTTGTGAACCCAGGGAACAAAGGGGTTGCGACGAGTGTCGCGGCCCGTCAATAAACAACTCGCACCCGCGATCGCGGTGAAGCCGTCCCATTGAGGCACCTTCTTCTCGCCAAACCACGGTTGGCAATCGCCAATATCCGGTGAGCCGGATTTAGCGCTTTAGCTAAATGTGTGCGCAGTGGATATGACTGCTGCCTCACAAGCCGAATACCGCGCGCAAGCCGACATCATCAAGGCGCTCGCGCACCCCACGCGACTCTTCATCGTGGATGAGCTCTCGCGCGGCGAACGGTGCGTTTGCGAACTCACCGACATGATCGGCGTCGAGATGCCGACCGTCTCCCGCCATCTCAGTCAGCTCAAGGCAGCAGGCATCCTGGAAGACGAGAAGCGCGGCGCGCAAGTGTTCTACCGGCTGCGCGTGCCGTGCGTGTTGAATTTTTTCAAGTGCATCAAGGCGGTGCAGAGCAACGGCAAGTGACGCGGGTTTTTTTGCCTGCGCATTTAGCGGATCGGCTAAGTGAAAACGAATTGGAAGACCGAATGGAAGGCGCTGGCGCTGATCGCCGGTTTGTTTCTCGCGTGCCTCAATCTTCCGGTTGGCTCACCGCGCTTCGATAATGCGGTGTCTGAGGCGTTTGAACTCGTGACGTGGTATGCGCGCGAGCATGTCATCCTTTGCCTGATCCCGGCGTTTTTTATCGCCGGAGCCATCGGCGTGTTCGTCAGCCAGGCGTCGGTGATGAAATATCTCGGACCGAAGGCGAACAGGGCGCTGGCTTACGGCGTTGCGTCAGTGTCGGGAACAACTCTCGCCGTCTGTTCCTGCACCGTGCTGCCGTTGTTCGCTGGCATCTGGCGCATGGGCGCGGGACTCGGGCCGGCGACGGCATTTCTCTATTCCGGTCCAGCCGTCAATGCGCTGGCCATTGTTCTCACGGCGCGCGTGCTGGGATTGAGACTCGGCATTGCACGGGCCGTGGGCGCGATGGTGTTCAGCGTGGTGATCGGTTTGGTGATGCACCTGATCTTCCGCAAGGAGGAATTGGCGAAAGCCGAGGCTGTCGCGCAAGAGCCCGAGCCGGAGGTGAAGCGGCCGCTGTGGCACAACACCATCTATTTCGCTTGCATGGTGGGCATCCTCGTGTTTGCCAACTGGGGCAGGCCGCTGGAGGAAGCAGGACTCTGGCACGCGATCTGGACATTCAAGTGGCCGATCACCTCCGCGTTCGCCGTGGCGTTGGCAGTCGTGCTCGTGCGCTGGTTCGCGGTCGCGTGGTGGAAGATTACCCTCGTCGCCGTTCCCGCCGCAGTGCTGGCCTTCGTGCTGCCGCAGCAGCCGATGATTCCATTTGTCGTCGCAGTGATTGGACTTTCCGTCATCACGAGTACGAGCGAGGGGGAAACGGGCGATTGGTTTTCATCGACCTGGACCTTTGCCAAGCAGATTACCCCGCTGCTGCTGTTCGGAGTTTTGGCGGCGGGCTTTCTTCTCGGGCGACCGGACCACGAAGGCATCATTCCCTCCGAGTGGGTCACGCAGGCAGTCGGCGGGAATTCGCTCCGCGCCAACCTGTTCGCGTCCGTCGTTGGCGCATTCATGTATTTTGCCACGCTCACCGAAGTGCCGATTCTCCAGGGATTGATCGGCAGCGGCATGGGGCAAGGGCCGGCGCTCGCGCTAATGCTCGCCGGTCCGGCATTGTCGCTGCAAAGCATGTTGGTCCTGCGCACGGTGATGGGCACCAAGAAGACGCTGGCCTTTGTCGCGCTGACGGTAGGGGCGGCGACGCTCACCGGCCTGATTTACGGAGCCTTCTTCTGAATTCACCCCATAACGAAAGGAACACACCTATGAAACTGCAAATCCTCGGAACGGGCTGCGCCAAGTGCAAAAACCTGGCTGCTGCCGCGGAGCAAGCTGCGCAGGCGCTTGGTCTCACATACGAACTCGAAAAAGTCACCGACCTGAATCGCATCATGTCGTTCGGCGTGATGATGACGCCCGCGCTCGTGGTGGACGGCAAGGTGAGGGTCAGCGGCAAAGTCCCGTCGGTGGACGACCTCAAAAAACTGCTGGCATGAACCACCGGCCTAAACCGTGACAGAGAAAGGCGGAACGATGACAAACAAATCCATTGGCTTCATCGGCGGCGGACGGGTGACCCGCATCTTCCTCGAAGGCTGGCAGCGGGCCAACGCCATGCCGGGCAGGATCGTCGTGAGCGATTGCAACGGGGAAACGCTCACGCAATTGAAGACGCGCTTCCTCCAGGTTGAAACTGCGCCCGGGAACAGTGCCGCGGCAGCAGCGCAGGATATTGTCTTCCTGGCGGTGCATCCGCCCGTCATGGCGCAAGCGCTTGCCGGCATCAAGGACGACGTGAAGCCCGGCGCTATCGTGGTGTCGCTCGCGCCAAAGTTCACCGTGGCCAAGTTGACCGAACTGCTCGGCGGTTTCTCCCGGTTGGCGCGGGTGATTCCAAACGCTCCCTCCGTAATGAATCTGGGCTTCAATCCCGTTGCCTTCAGTCCGGCGCTGTCGGCGGCAGACAAAGTTGAAATTGCGGTCTTGCTCAAGCCGCTGGGCGACTCACCCGAAGTTGCGGAGTCGAAACTCGAAGGCTACGCGCTCCTCTCCGGCATGGGTGCGACCTACCTGTGGTTCCAACTGCAAACCCTGCGTGAAGTGGCGACGGGTTTTGGTCTTTCCGACGCCGACATTACTCCGGCACTCAAGCGCACCGTCTGCGGCGCGACCCGCACCTTGCTCGAATCCGGCCTCACGCCCGCCGAGGTGATGGACTTGATCCCGGTGAAGCCGCTCGCCGAAATGGAAGCGCAAGTCAGCGAGCTGTATCGGACACGCTTGCCGGCGCTCTACCAGAAGCTCAAACCATGAAAGCACCAGCCAAAATTCTCATCGTCGGCGCAGTTGCCGTGGCCGTTGTGGCCGCGATCTCTTTGAAGCAGAACAAGACCCCGGCAACCGGCAACGCCCCGGTGCAGGGTGCGGTTGCTGCTTCCAGCCAGGCCGCGCCCGCCGCGGTTGTCACGACGAAACTGCCGCGCCTTGTGGACCTGGGTGCCGGGAGGTGCATTCCCTGCAAAACCATGAAGCCCATTCTGGGCGACTTGAAAGCAAACTTTGCCAGCCACTTTATCACGGAGTTCATTGACGTCTGGGAGAACCCCGACGAAGGCAAGAAATACGGCATCGAAATGATTCCCACGCAAATCTTCTACGACGCTGAAGGTCAAGAACTCTTCCGCCACACCGGCTTTTACGGGAAGGAGGCCATTCTCGCGAAGTGGAAGGAACTCGGCGTGGATACCGGCGACAGGGAGTGATGGAGCCACTGTTCACCAACTTGAGTCATGCGGTGGGAGGCGCGCCCCTGATTGCGCTGACGGCCGCCGTCATGTGGGGCGTATTGAGCATCGTCCTCAGTCCCTGCCATCTGGCGAGCATTCCGCTCATTGTCGGATTCATCAGCGAACAGGGGCAGGTCACAACCAAGCGAGCGTTCTGGACTTCATCCCTGTTTGCCGTTGGCATTCTCATCACCATCGCTGCCATCGGTGCAATCACGGCAGCAGCCGGCCGCATGATGGGCGACGTAGGGCGCTACGGGAACTACTTTGTTGCGCTCATCTTCATTGTGGTGGGCCTGCACCTCGTCGGCGTGATTCCGCTGTACTTCTCCGGCGCAGGCCCGGTGGGCATGAAGCGCAAAGGGTATCTCGCGGCGTTCGTTCTTGGGCTGGTGTTTGGGATTGCACTTGGGCCATGCACGTTTGCATATCTTGCGCCGTTGCTTGGCGTCACGCTCAAACTGGCGGCCAGCAACGTTCTGTACAGCGCGGCGCTGTTGGTGGCCTACGGCATCGGGCATTGCTCGGTGATTGTCGCGGCGGGCACGTGCACCGAACTCGTGCAGCGCTTCCTGAACTGGAACGAGCGATCCAAGGGTCTGGCCGTCGTTAAACACACCTGCGGTGTGCTCGTGATTCTTGGCGGCGTGTGGCTGATCTACTCCGCGCCTTGACTCGGACTCGCTCCGCGGGTA
>JALOTT010000020.1 GCA_025457745.1 Verrucomicrobiota bacterium | reverse complement strand
CAACATTCGAAAGACCATCACGCTCTACAAAAACGGCCAGCCGTGTGAGTTGCCACTCGAATTTCGGAAAAAGCTTCACGGTGTGTTGCGACGGCGCTGGGAAGAGACACATTCCTCGAATCCGAAATAGTCCGAAGCTACAATCATCCAATGGCCAATATGAAATGGACCGGTTTGCTGTTAATCGGAGGCGTTATCGCCGTGGCTTTTGCGCTCAAGGCCGCGCCCAAGATTTCGATCAACGCCGCGCGTGAACACCTGAAGAATGGCGCACTGCTGGTGGACGTTCGCACCGTGCAGGAATTCAAGGCCAGACAGCTGACCAACGCGGTCAACCTTCCTCTCGACGAATTAAAGAACACGCTGCCGAGCCGCGTGCCGGACAAGAGCAAAACGCTGCTGTTCTATTGCCGCAGCGGCAGGCGGAGTGGGATCGCGGAGGGACAATCGCGTGCCCTGGGCTACACCAACTCGATTAGCATTGGCTCATACGAGCAGGCTAAAAAGATTGTCAACGGCGGAGCACAATAGCCTGCCGATTTATGTCCAACAAGTGCTTGGTGATTGTGGGCGGCGTGGCCGGTGGCGCGAGTGCCGCGGCGCGGGCGCGTCGGCTGTGTGAGCAGTGCGAGATCATCGTCTTCGAACGCGGGCCGCATGTTTCGTTCGCCAATTGCGGCCTGCCGTATTTTGTCGGCGGCGAAATCGTCGAGCAGGATTCCTTGCTGCTGCAAACGCCCGAGACCTTGCGCGCCCGGTTCAATCTGGACGTGCGCGTGAACACCGAAGTCGTGGCCATTGACCGCGCGACTCAATCGGTCAAGGTGCGCGACCTCGCGACGGGCCGCGAATACGACCAAACCTACGACGTACTCGTCCTTTCCACCGGCGCATCTCCTCTCAAGCCGCCGATTCCGGGCATAGATCGCGCCGGCCATTTCACCGTGCGCAACATTCCCGACGTGGAGCGCATCATGGCTTGGATCAAGGATTGCCAAGCCTGCCGCGCCGTCGTGGTGGGCGGCGGCTACATCGGGCTGGAAATGGCCGAGCAATTGAAGCGGCGCGGGCTGGGCGTTACGGTCGTGGAAGCCTTGCCGCAAGTCATGGCGCCGCTCGACGCCGAAATGGCCGCCTGGTTGCACGCTGAATTGAAGGCCAATGGCGTGTCGCTGCATCTTGAAGATGGCGTCGCCGCGTTTGAAGCGCCGAAGTCTGGTGAATCTGCCCGCGCGTCGGTGGTTGTGCTCAAGAGCGGCAAACGCATCGAAGCCGACACGGTCGTCCTCGGCCTTGGCGTGAAACCCGAGACCTCACTCGCGAAAAATGCCAGCCTCGAACTCGGCGCGCTTGGCGGCATTCGCGTGAACGAGCATTTACAGACGAGCGATCCGAAGGTTTATGCCGTAGGCGACGCGGTGGAGGTTCGCGACGGGGTGACGGGCGCGTGGGGCATCATTCCCTTGGCCGGTCCGGCGAATCGCCAGGGGCGCATCGCGGCGGACAATATTTTTGGCCGGCCGTCCCACTACGAAGGAACACAGGGCACCGCGATCTTGCGGTTGTTCAAACTCACCGCCGGTTGCACGGGTGCGAATGAGAAGTCGCTTCGCAAGGCGGGCATTCCGTTTCAAGCGCTGCATCTTCATCCAGGTTCGCACGCTGGTTACTATCCCGGCGCAGAACCGATTGCCATGAAAATTCTTTTCGCGCCGGACACGGGCAGACTGCTCGGCGCGCAAGCAGTAGGTGCGGAAGGCGTGGACAAACGGATTGACGTGTTCGCCACCGCACTCAAGGGCGGCATGACGGTGCATGACCTTTCAGAATTGGAACTGGCCTACGCGCCGCCGTTCGGCTCGGCCAAAGACCCGGTGAACATGGCGGGCGTGGCCGCACAGAACGTCTTGGCGGGCGATGTTGCACTGGCGCAGTGGAATGAGATACCCGCGCCAACGATTGCTGGTAGGGCGCATCACTCCGTGCGCGCCGGGACGGAGACAGCCACGGACGGCGCGCACGGAGTGACGCGCCCCACCTCTGAGTTCTCAGGTGGCGATTTCCTTCTGCTTGACGTTCGCCGGCCTGACGAGCGTGCGAAGGGTTTTATCCCCGGCTCAATTCACATCCCGCTCGACGAGATTCGTGCCCGGATGAACGAACTGCCGCGCGACCGGGAGATCATCGTGCATTGCCAGAGCGGGCAACGTTCCTATTTCGCCTGCCGGATTCTGGCGCAGCACGGATTTCGCGTGCGCAACCTGACCGGCTCATACCGCACCTGGAAAACCGCCGTCGGCGTGTAGAAAGGCTTGGCCATGAACTGGACCATTGTTTGGATCGTTGGAATCGCCATTGTGGCGATGATTTTGATGAAGCGTGCTTCCGCGGCGTCGCCCGAGGTGTTGCGCAAGCATTTGCAGGAAGGCGCGTTGGTGATTGATGTGCGGTCACCAGACGAATTCCGCGGCGAACACGTGCCCGGCGCATTGAACATTCCGCTCAGCGAACTATCGGAGAAGCTGCCGCAGCAAGTACCGGAGAAAGACAAAGTCTTGTTGCTCCATTGTCTAAGCGGGATGCGCAGCCGCAACGGGCAGCGGCAACTCCAGCGCCTGGGTTACACTAATGTCTTCAATCTTGGCTCGCTCGCCCGCGCGAAACATATTGTCGGCGAAGCCCGGAATCGTTGACCGTGCAACTATTGGTTCAGCGGGAGAAAACCTGCTGGCTGCCAACCCCACCGCTTACACAACGGTTGCCAAAGTGATTCCACAAAGCCGGTGTGGCCGGCCAACCGGTGCAGTGCATAGGAACGAGCAGGCGAAGGTCGCGTTGCCCCAAAGCCGCGATGGTTTTCTGCAACCGCTCCGGCGAAGCGTTCAACAGGTGCATCCCACCCAGAATGGCGTGGATGCGTTTCCCGCCGGTCAATCGCTCGATATGCAGCAGCGTGTTCACCACACCCGAATGTGCGCAACCGAACAGCACCACCAAACCCTCGCGGCTTTCAAAAAACAAAGCCTGATCATCCATGAGTGGGTCAGGCTGCTGACATTTTGCATCAAGGAAGAAACGGCCTTCAACATCTTCGTAATCCGTCTGGCGCGGGATTTCGCCGGTCGCAAACAGGCCGGGCACAACTTCGGTCAACCCGCGCGTCCAGACCGCGCTGGCGCAAGCGCAAATGACCTCCTGTGTGTCGTCCGTCATGCCGATGTTGCGCGCTTCTCCACTGGTGTTGACGCTGAACTTCGCCGCTATGGCGGCTGGGTGCAGGTGCAATCTACATGCAGGAGACAACGACCATGCGGCCTTCAGCCCGCCGCAATGGTCATAGTGGCCGTGGCTCAGGGCAATGGCGTCGAGTTGCCGCAAATCCAAACCCAGCAAGCAGGCGTTGTGCAGAAGAAGGTCGCTCTGGCCCGTGTCGAACAACACGCGATGTCGTCCGAACTGAAGGTGAAAGGCCAGCCCATGCTCTGCCTTCAGCCCACGCTGATGAACGGTGTTCTCCACCAACGTCGTGATGCAGATGGATTCATTCATGGCGGGTCATGAATTTGCCGGTGGCGATGGCTTTTACCTCGCCGCCCTGCTTCAGTTCCGCGCGCAATTGATACAGGCCGTGCGAATCGTTCTCCAGCCAGGCGCACAGTTGCGATTCTTCGGCTGCCTTGACCTCTGCGTGATAGCGCACTTTCAATTCCACGGTCAGGGCAGGACGCCCCTGGGCGAACAGACAGTTGGTCATCGCGCCGTCGAGCAACGCCGCAATCACGCCGCCGTGCAACAGACCGGGATAGCCCTCCAGCGCGCTGTGTCCGAGAAAGTTCGCACTTACGCTGCCGTCCGGCTGCGGCGCATAGCGAAGCGCCAGCCCCATCGGGTTGGAGCCGCTGCACACGAAACAGAAAGGATGCGCTTCCGCCTGGGTGCTGCGAAAATGGATTGGGGCGCGGTCACGCGCCACGGGTGTCGTCATGTGCTTCCAGCAAAGCAGCGGCAATGCCAGCCGGGCAAAACCGTTGCTGCCCATTGAAAACCGGCCATTTCACAGAACCAGCGGCACGGGTGAGCGGGCAAGACCCCACGATTCCCTCGACCGACCGTGGCAAAATGCCATTGCGAACCCGGCGTTGAAAGCCGACGATGGTCGGGCGGATTAACCTCCGCGCGCGAATGCAGGAAACACTTCAGAACCAGTTGCTCGATTCGGTGCCCGACGGTGTGTTCACCGTGGACGCCGACTGGCGTATCACCTCTTTCAATCGCGCCGCCGAGCAGATCACCGGCATCCGCCGGCAGGAGGCGCTGGGCCAACGCTGCTGCGACGTCTTCCGCGCCTCCATCTGCGAAACCGCCTGCGCGTTGAAGCAAACCCTGGCCACCCGCCGGCCCGTGGCCAACAAGGTCGTTTACATCGTGAACGCGCGGGGCGAACGCATCCCGATCAGCATTTCCACGGCAACGCTCAAGGACGCGCGCGGCAAGGCCATCGGCGGCGTGGAGAGCTTCCGCGATCTGCGGCTGGTAGCGGAATTGCGCCAGCAGGCCGAACAACAGGATTCCTTTTCCGACATCATCGGGCGCAGCGCGGCAATGCGGCAATTGTTTGATCTGCTGCCGCCCGTGGCGGAGAGCGACAGCACGGTGCTCGTGGAAGGCCCCAGCGGGACGGGCAAGGAACTATTTGCGCGGGCCATCCATCAGCTTTCGCGCCGGCACGCGAAGAAGTTCATCGCCCTCAACTGCGGCGCGCTGCCCGACACGTTGCTGGAGAGCGAACTGTTCGGCTACAAAGCCGGCGCGTTCACCGACGCGCGCAAGGACAAA
Source organism: Verrucomicrobiota bacterium (assembly GCA_025457745.1). Taxonomy (GTDB): domain Bacteria; phylum Verrucomicrobiota; class Verrucomicrobiia; order Limisphaerales; family JADLHS01; genus JALOTT01. The sequence continues at coordinate 13,707 of JALOTT010000020.1, read as the reverse complement.
CCCGGCCGCTTTGCGCTGGCCGAGGGCGGGACCATCTTTTTGGATGAAATCGGCGACATCTCGCCAGCCATGCAAACGCGGCTGTTGCGCGTGTTGCAGGAGCGCGTTTATGAACCGCTCGGCGGCGTGGATACCCTGCGCTGTGACGTGCGGGTGATTGCCGCATCGAACAAGCCGCTCCGGGGGCTGGTGAAGGATGGAAAATTTCGGGAAGACCTGTTTTATCGCGTGCATGTGGTCTATCTGGAATTGCCGCCGCTGCGCGAACGCCGCGAAGATATTCCCTTGTTGGTTGACCACTTCGTGGCGCGCTTCAACCGCCTGAAGGGACGGGACATTGCCGGGGTGTCCGACGCCACGCTCGCGCGGCTGATGGAACATGATTTTCCCGGCAACATTCGCGAATTGGAGAACGTCATCGAACACGCCTTCGTGCTCTGTCGCAGTGGATTGATTGAGTTGTCACACCTGCCGCCGCATCTGCGTGGCGCGGAAGGCGAAGTCCGCTCCGGGCTGCCGACCGGCCTGACGCTGGCGGCGATGGAAAAGCTGCTTATCCGCGACGCATTGCGCCGGCACAAAGGCAACCGCGCCGCTGCCGCCCGCGAATTGGGTATGGACGTGAGCACCTTGTTTCGGAAAATCAAGGCCCTGAAGTTAAAGGGCTGACTTGTCGCGCCGAAGTGTGCGAAGGCGGAAGGCCCAAATGATGCTAACATAGAACCATGCTGAACGATCACGACCAAGACCTCCTTCTGCATTGCCGCCGCCTCGGCCACGAGGTGACTTTCGGCTATTGCCGGCGGGAAACGTTCGGAAAGCCCTGCCGCCTGATTCTGGACTGCTGGTGGGAACAATTCGACGTGCGCGCCTTCCTGCAGGCGCATCTGTCGGAGGCGGACATGGCCCAAGTCGAGCGTGCGAGCGCCGCTGGCCCTCCCTCCAAATTGTTGAGCCTGGTGGAGATGATCCAGCAAGCGAAAGACGCGCTGAAGCATAAGCCATGATGCCGTCGCTGTGACGCAGATTGCGATGGATCGCTCCCGTCGGCCGTTGCATTTTGCATCGCAGCCCACACTCTCGCGTCCAAACGAACAATTGCGATTCCCCCTGATTTCAAAGGAGATTTCTCTTTGTCTGCCAGCCAATTTGAGGCTGGCACGTCCATTGCGCTGCTGTCCAGCGTGACGATTGCCATTCCCGTATCGCAAGAACGCATCTCGCCGGTGCTTGATGCGGCGGTGCGTCTGCTGTTGGTGATCCGCCGGCGTGGGAAGGAAGTGGAGCGGAAGGAATTTGTCCTCAGTCCGCTGCCGCCGGAAGGCTTGGCGCGGAGCGTGGCGGAGTTGCGTGTGGATGTGCTGCTCTGCGCCGCCCTGTCCGAACCGCTCCTGCGGGCGTTGGAACGGCGCGGCGTGCGGGTTAAACCGCATCTCTGCGGCGAGGTGGAATCGGTCCTGCGGGCCTTTGGCTGCGGTCGGCTCACCCGTCAAGAGTTTCGTATGCCAGGTTGCTGGGGACCGCATCTGCACAGCGGATGTTGCCGACGCCGGAGCGTTGCGCGGAACGACAAGTCCAGCGGGGAAAAAACACGAACCGACACGTCGGCATGAAAGCATCACCCTCAGATTCATTGCCACCGAGAACGCGTGCGGGCCGCAGCGACAAACATGTCTTCGGCCCCGTGCCCTCGCGCCGCCTGGGTCGCTCGCTGGGGGTGGACCTCGTGCCATTCAAGATTTGCAACTACGACTGCATCTACTGCCAGTTAGGCCGCACCACCTGCAAAACGGTCGAGCGCAAAGAATGGGTGCCGATGGATGCCGTGCTGGACGAACTGAAGCAGAAGCTCACGAGCAAGCCCGACTACATTACACTCAGCGGTTCCGGCGAGCCGACGTTGCACTCGCGCTTGGGTGAGATTATTGAGCACATCCAAGCCATGACTGCGGTGCCGGTCGCCGTGCTCACCAACGGTTCTTTGCTCTGGCAGAAAGAGGTGCGCGAGGAAGTGGCGCTGGCCGATGTCGTGTTACCCTCGCTCGACGCGCCCGCTGCGGAACGGTTCGAGTTCATCAACCGTCCCCATCCGGAAATCACCTTCGAGCGACTCGTGGACGGATTAAAAGCTTTTCGGCGAGAATTCTCCGGGAAGTATTGGCTCGAAGTGATGCTCCTAGATGGTTACACGACGCTGCCGCCCCAAATCCGCCAGTTGGCCAGCCTCGTGCGGCGCATCCAGCCCGACAAGGTGCAGTTGAACACGGCAGTGCGCCCGCCCGCCGAGGAATACGCAATGGCCGTCCCGCCAAAACGTCTCGCACAACTGGCCTGGATGTTCAAACCGACGGCGGAAGTGGTGGCGGAGCATCGCGCACCGCGCGTCTCCGCTGAATCACAAGCCTCTGCGGAAGGCATCCTCGCCTTGCTGCGGCGGCGTCCCTGCACGGTGGCGGGCATCGCGCTTGGCTTGGGCATGAAGCCAAACGAGGCGGTCAAATTCCTGGCTGACTTGGAAGTGCGGGGCAAAGTCTGGGGCGAGCGGCATGAACAGGAACAGTTTTACCGCGCGGCAACCTCAATTTCCGGCAAGCCATCTTGTCGGCGCAAACCGCGTCGAAAGTTGCGCCGCCAATCGCCCCCATGAATAGAAAACAAGAATGTGAGCCTTGCTTGCTGCGTCAGGCGCAGGAGGCGATTGCTTTGGCCACCACCAGCGCCGAGACCGGCCGGGAGGTGCTGCGTCAGGTGCATCAGTTGGTGGGCCAGCAAGATTGGAATCTGCCGACACCAGTCCTCGGTCAAACCATGCACCGCCTCATCCGGCAACTCACCCACAACCCCGACCCCTACACCTCGATCAAGCAACGACTCAACCGCCGCGCCGCCAAGATGTATCCGACGTGGCATCGCCGTTTCCGCGAGTCTTTTCCGCCCTTGGAAGCCGCAGTGCGGCTCGCCATTGTCGGTAATCTGCTGGACGTGGGGGCCAAGACGCAGTTGGACGAGGCCAATGTGGAGACGGCGTTTGCAGACGCGTTGACCGCGCCGCTGCGAGGATCGGTGGAGGAGCTCGCCGAGGCCATTCGCGCCGCCCGCTCCATTCTCTATCTGGCGGACAACGCCGGTGAAATCGTATTCGACCGCGATCTACTCGCGCAGTTGCCACTCGGCAATTTCACGCTTGCGGTGCGAGGCCATCCCGTGCTGAACGACGCAACCCTGGCCGACGCCGAACTGGCCGGTCTGGCCGGATATTGCAAACTCATCGCCAACGGTTCGGACGCCCCGGGCACAATCGTGGGGGATTGTTCGCCCGAATTCCGTGATTACTTCAACGCGGCGGACCTGATGATCGCCAAAGGCCAGGGCAACTACGAAACCCTGGCGGGCACGAATAAACACATTTTCTTTCTGCTGAAAATCAAATGCGATGTTCTGAGCCGGGCGCTCGACTGGCCGCGCGGCAGCCTGGTGCTTCACCATCAGCGCCCCGCCAGCCCAACCGATGACGACCCGTCCCGAGCGGACTCCAGCAAGGCCGCAATTAGCGCATGAATAATCCATCTACCAACGGAACTGAACCGCAGCCGCATGATGAGTTGGTTGCCGGTCAGCAGGCAGACCCTCGGCTGAGTCTGGTTCTATATCCTGACCAGGTCTTGCGCACGCTTTGTCAGCCCGTGGAAACTTTCGACAGCGCGCTCCGCGACCTTGCCGAAGAAATGCTGTCGTTGATGCGCCACCATTCGGGCATTGGGTTGGCCGCACCGCAAGTCGGCCTTCGTCGGCGCCTGATCGTTTCCCGCATCGAAGATTGTCCGTTAGTGTTGGCCAACTTGGAGGTCCGGGATTCCTCCGAACCGCGCGAATTCGTCGAGGGTTGCCTGAGCCTGCCCGGAGTTCACGTCAATGTCCGGCGACCGGAGCGCATCCGGGTGACCGGCTACGACTTGCGCGGCCAGCGGCGGAGCTTCGGGGCGACAGGTCTGTGGGCGCGGGTCATCCAACACGAACTGGATCATCTGAACGGCGTGTTGATTTGCGATCACGGGCGGGCGCTGGACCAACCATGCGCCGCCTGTCCCCTGGCGCTGCCCGCCGTGCTGGTCGAGGAACGCAAGCACCAGTCCCGCCCCTCCCGTTCAAAGTAATGAAACTGGCATGAACCTCTTTCAAGATTTGACTTGCGGCACTTTTGAGTCCAAGGCTCTCGCCAGTAACCGTCCCTTTGTCGTGGCGTTCCATGCGCCACAATGTCCGGAATCGCAAAGGCTGGAGCAAATGCTGAACGAACTTGCGCCGGATTACCGCGACCGTCTGGAATTTGGCGCTGTAAACGTCGCCAAGGCCGGAGAACTGGCCTCGCGTTATCGTGTCTATTCAGTCCCGGGCCTGGTAGTCCTGTTCAACAATACTGTTCTGTATCAGGTCATGGGCGTGCTTCCCCGGCGCGAACTCAAAACGATATTCGATGTGGCCGCGCGCCATCCCGGCGTTGTGGGCCAGCCACGTTGATAACTGAACGGGCCAGTATTTATGCAACGACTGATATTGAAATCCAAAAACCACCGCGCCATGAAGCAACGTGAGGCGTTGTTCCGCCGCTTCGGCTACGACTCGGCGGCAAGCCTCAAGTTCGTTATTGCAAAGGCCCTGCCGCTGCCGGGACACGTGCTCGAAATCGGCACCGGCAAAGGCCGCTTCCTCGCGGCGATGGCGAAGCACGCGGACCGCATCACGACGCTGGACGTGGACGCGAAGCAGCAACGCGCGGCGAAACTCCACGTCCACCAGACGCGAGCGGGCCGCCGGATTCGATTTGTCGCCCACGATGCCGAACATCTGCCCTGGCCGGACGCCGGTTTCGACACCCTGGCCAGCATGAACACCTTTCACCATCTGGAGCGCCCGATGCGGGTGTTCGAGGAAATGTTGCGCGTGTTGAAGCCGGGTGGGAAACTTGTCCTGTGCGATTTCTCGCCGCGTGGCTTTCAGATTTTCGACCGGATTCACCGGTTTGAAGGCGGAACGCATCCCCGCCTGAAGCATGGTTTGGCCGGGTTCGGACGCACTTTGCGCCGGCCCGGTTGGAAAACCAGACGATTCAAAGGGTGCAATCAAGAAATTCTGGTGGCGACCGCGCCACCCGCCCCAACGAAAAAGAAAAACCACACATGATTACCATCGCAATTCCCTCAGCCGAAGGCCGGCTTCACGGACACTTTGGCGGCTGCCGAGAGTTCACGCTCGTGCAAGCGGACCCCGAGCAACGGAAAATTATCAGCATCCGGCCGGTGACACCGCCGCCGCACGCGCCGGGACTTTTCCCCCGATGGCTGCGTGAGCAAGGCGCGAACGTCATCATTGTGGGCGGCATCGGCCAGCGCGCCATCGCATTGTTCGCGCAGCAAGGCATTCAAGTCCGGGCCGGCGTTCCAAACGCGCCGGTGGAACAGTTGGTGACGGCCTATTTGAACGGCGAGTTGACGGCGACGCCGGAAGGTTGCGCAAACCACGGCCATCACCACGATCATGAGCACCATCAGGGTCACGATCATACATGAAATTCGAACTCACGCGCACCGGTCTCATTCACTCGCCGCATCGTCAGGCGGAAGGCACGCCCATCCAACCACGCTACGCCGAGGCAGTCGAAGGCACGGTGGAAGTAATTCTGAAATTTGCTCCCGGACTGCGTGACCTCGATGGCTTCGCTGGAATCGCTCAACGGCAAACCTTGAATTGAGCTAAAACACATTCAGCTCAAACCTCAACATGAAACTCGGAATCGTCATCTATTCAACCGACACGGAAACTGTGTGGAATGCCTTTCGGTTTGGCGTGTTCGCCCGTAAGCGGGGTGACACGGTCAAGGTGTTTCTGCTGGCCAAAGGTGTCGAGTGCGAGTCGCTCGACACGGAGAAGTTCAAGGTGACTGAGCAAATGAAATCACTGGTGGACCTTGGTGGCGAGATTCTGGCCTGCGGCAGTTGCCTGAAAATCCGCCAGTCGCAGGGCACGGAACTCTGTCCGCTGTCCACCATGCAAGACCTCTACAACATCGTCAAAGAGGCCGACAAGGTGGTGAGTTTTTGAGCCTTTAACTGGCACGCTCATCATTGCGCATGAAACACGAAGCATCCTCATTCGACAAGGCCCTGGCCAGAATCTGCGCCAACTGCCCGGTCTGCCGGCGTGCCCGGCAGCGACAGGGTGGCGTGGCCTTTTGGTTGGTAAAACGGGTCGAAACCAAGTTGTGCCCCTTCTGCCGCGCCTACGAACGGGTCTATGGGCGAAAGGCACACGGAGCGTTGACAAGCCCTGCATCGTCTGAAGCGGACGGAACTCCGCCCACACCATGAAAGAGAATTCCAGAGCAACGAAGGCGGGCAGGCGCGTGATCGGACGTGCATTGTTCTTTCTCCTGCTGTGGATTGGCGGCGCAGTTCTGGCGCTGTGGTTGAAGTCGTCGTTTGTCACCGTTGCGCTCGTGGTTGCCGCCGTGTGGATTCTGTTCTCGGTTTTTACGCTCTACTTTTTCCGTGATCCCGAACCCCGCGTGCCGCCGGCCCTGGAAGCCGTGGTTGCGCCCGCACATGGGCTGGTGGATTGCGTGGAGGAAACCACCGAACTGGAATTCATGGGTGGGTCGTGCCGCCGTGTCTCGATTTTCCTTTCTGTGTTCGACGTGCATGTTCAAAACGCGCCCGTGGCCGGCAAAATCACTTTTCTCAAATACCAGCCCGGCCAGTTCGTGAGCGCGTTGAAAACCGAGTCGGCGAAGTGCAATGAAAACGTGCTCATTGGCATCGAGTCCAGCGAGCGGCCCGGCGAGCGGATTGCCGTGCGCCAAATCGCCGGCTTGATTGCCCGCCGCGTAGTCTCGTGGGTCAAGGTGGGCGACAGCGTCGCGCGCGGCCAGCGGCTCGGCCTGATTCAATTCGGCTCGCGCTGCGACCTTTACCTGCCGCTGTCAACTCAAGTTGCTGTTCGGCCCGGAGAGAGAGTGGTTGGGGGCGAGACGGTGGTGGCCACGCGCGGCGGCGCGAAGCACAAATCCAACGAAGCCGGCGCATCGTCGCAACCCTTGACGCACCCATGACCGCCCCAAACACAATTATCAAGTCGCTATGAGGGTCGCCTCGCACGCTGAACATCTGCACGAACACACGCACGACGGCGCTTGTGCTTGTGGCCAGCATCATTCACACGTTCAGGTCTAGTTGACCCAGACGGTCATCGGCCTCGCCTCTCTCATCAACTCGTTTTCCTCAACTGGCTGTTCGAGCGCAGTAACGCCGTGACGGGCGGCCACGTAAGCAAATGCTCTCGAACCGACCGACCGGAGACTCCAGTCACATTCCAAACAATTCCAAACAATCCTGTTGCACTTCGCGGGTGGGGCTGGCTAGGGTTTCAGCCAACGTGCGATTGTCGCGAACATTTAAGTTGCTATGCGGGCCGGGGAAGGGTGCGCTTTCCCTGTTTGTGCTGGCGCTGTATTTGTTCGTCGTCGCCCTCGCGGCGTCGCCGGAACTGCACCATCTCTTCAATCACGGCGCCGACGATCCCGATCACCAATGCGCGGCCACCGTCATCGCCCACGGGCAGGTGGACGCGGCGCCCGCTGCGGTGGTTGTCATCATTCCGTTCAGCACCTGCCTTCAGTCACCTGCCGTCGCACCACAACCCATCGCGGCTGCGGATTTCTGGCTGCCGCTCGAGCGGGCGCCGCCGGTTTCTTCCTGCTAATTCCTTCATCGGCCTGTTTTGCTGTCGGTGTCGTGTGCCTCAACCAGGCGCACCTATTCATGGCGAAACAGGGCTTCCCACTCCGTTAATAAAATCGGGCCGTCTGCCCCCAAGAGCCTACTCCGTGAGCGGCTTAAACTGCAGACCGAGAATCCATGAAACTGCGAGCCTCTCCGCGCCCCGGCGCGGGGGTTCACGCTGATCGAGTTGCTGGTGATCATTGCGATCAGCGCCATTCTCGCCGGCCTGCCTGTTGGCCTGCGCCGTGTCGCAACGGCGTGCAAACCAGGCAACTGAAATCATGAACCCGCAACATCCAAGCACCATTGAAATAGAATCTATATGAAAGCATTTACAATTATGAAACGTTTCACACTCTCTCTGGCAGCGTTATCGTGCTGCCTTTCGTTTGCCCGCGCTCAAGAGGCGGTTCCGCTGCCGCCCGTGGTCGTCACCGCTACGGGAAGCGAGAAGGCATTGTTTGACACTTCGCTGCCCGTCAACCTGTTGGAGTCACGCGATCTCGAAGAGAAAATTGCCATCTCGCTGGCCGAGATCTTTCAGTACGAGCCCGGTGTGGATGCGGTCACAGCTGGGCCGGGAAGCATTCAACCCGTGATCCGGGGATTGTCTGGCGAACGCGTACTGGTGCTGGTCAACGGGATTCGTCTGTCTGAGCAACGGCCGGGCGGCAATCATGTGTTCTCCCTGGACCCGTCACAAATCGAGCGGGTGGAAGTGGTTCGCGGGCCCGCGTCGGTGCTGTACGGGTCGGACGCCATCGGCGGCGTGATGAACTTCATCACCAAGCGCGCCGATGCGGAATCCGGGCCGGAGCCGCGTTACGATGACGAAGTGGATCTCGCTTATCAGAGCAATGGCGAAGGCTGGAAGTCCTCGGGTCATCTACGCCTGGGGCAAGACCGATTCAACGCGTACGTGGGGGGTGTTTACCGGGACACGGACAACATTGAAAATCCGGCCGGTGAAGTTTCCAATAGCTTCTACGACGGCTACACCTTCTGGGCCGGCGGGAACTACGTCGGGGAGGGTTGGAAGACTTGGGCCGACTATTCTTTCATGGAGGCGGATATCGGCATTCCCAGCCCGGCGGCATTTGCCGAGGACTACTTCAAGGGCGAGCAGCATCATCGGCTGGCGCTGGGCCTGGAAGCCAACAAATTGTCGGAGAGCATGGAGCGGTTCAGCGTTGATTTTGGATGGCAGCGGCACAATCGGCATCGGTATCGCCGTATGATCAGCGGCACGCCGCCGGTGGTCTTGGGCGATCTGGCGATTAACATCTGGCTCGATATTGATACGTACACGCTAAAGCCGCAGATGGTCTTCACACCGAACGATACGCACCGGATCACCGTCGGGATTGATACGTTCTATGAGGACGCAACCTCCGACCGGACAATTCGGGATACCGGTTCGTCCTGGGTCAATCCGGCGTACGACAAAGTGCTTGTGATCCCAGACTCGACCCGTATGGGGGTGGGCGCCTTCGTGCAGGACGAGATGGCCCTCGGTGACCGTTGGGTCGTCACACCCGGGCTGCGGGCGGACTGGATCCAGGCCCGGACTGACGGACACCCCCGCCACCAGTTGACCGACGAGGAAACCTCCGAGAGCAGCGCGGTCAGCGGCAATCTCGGGTTGCTCTACAAGGCCAGCCACGCGGTTAACCTCTACGGAAATATTGGCCGTGCGTTCCGCGCGCCGACCCTGCTGGAGTTGTACTTTGACGGTCCGCACGATGCGCTGGGTAATGATATCGGCGACCCGGATCTCGATCCCGAAACGAGCTGGAACTTCGATATCGGTGTGAAAACCCGGGCTGATCGGTTGCAAACCATGGTCAGCGCGTTCTACAACATCGTTGACGATTACATTGTCCAGGAGAGACAACCCAGCGGGGATCGCCAGTACAAGAACTACGCCCAAGTCATCCTGTACGGCGCTGAGGCGGGGCTGGACTACGAACTGGGTGCGGGCTTCACGACGTTTGCGTCCGTGTCCTACGTGCGGGGCGAAAACAGCGATACCGACGGGGATCTGCCCGGCATCCCGCCGATCAAAGGCCGGTATGGGCTTCGCTACGAAACGAAATTAAGCAAGGGTTCCAAGTTCTGGGCGGAAATCAGCGGGTTGACTGCTTCCGAGCAGGATAAGACGGGACCAAATGAGCGGCCAACCGACGGCTACACGCGCGGCGACGTGGGCCTGGGCGTGGATGTCGGGAGCACATGGAGCTTTGTGGCCGCTGTCGAGAACTTCACGGACGAGCTGTATCAAGATCACCTCTCGTCTCCGTGGCAGGAGTCCGGCCTGAATGACCAGCCCGGTCGCAACGTGAAGCTCATGGTCAAGGCGCGCTTCTGAGAACATGCCATAAATGGAACAACATGGTGGACCAGAGGGCAACCGAATGGCTGACGGTGCGGGACGACGTTCCGGTCGGCAATACCACCAATCGGTTTTACCAGCTTCGCGTCTGGCTACCTTGACGGCGGCTTGGTAAGGTTTCGCCATGCATACGTCCGTGCTGATCATCTATTGCCTTGCGGCGCTGGTGGCGTCGCTGGCCGGCGGGTCGCTGCCGTCGCTCTTGCGGTTGACCCACCACACCCGCCTACAACTGGCTACCCGGTTTGGCATCGTGTCGGCGCCGGCCATTCTGCTATTCAGTGGCGGGAAGGTTTGCCACCAATTCGTTGGCGAACTGTCCCGGCGGGAACTGGATGATCTGCTCGCCCAAGCAAACGTTTTGGCCCGGGTTGCCAAGACATCGGCCAGACAAACCGTTGCCCAAACACCGGAAAGCATATAACGAGTCGCTATGAGGGTCGCCTCGCACGCTGAACATCTGCACGAACACACGCACGACGGCGCTTGTGCGTGTGGCCAGCATCATTCGCACGTTCAGGTCCAGTTGACCCAGACGACCATCGGCCTCGCCTTCATCATCAACTCGTTCCTCGTTGAGCGGCTGTTCGAGCAGGCCGGCAGCGTGGCCGCCTTCAGCGCGATGGTCGGCGCGCTCATTCTGGGATTCCCCATTGTCTGGATTGCCTTCAAAGATCTGAGAACCGGCGCGCTCAACACCAATGTGCTGGTCGCGCTGGCGGTCATCGCCTTGTTTGCGTCAGCGCACTACCCGGAAGCCGGGGTCGTATCGTTCTTCATGCAGCTCGGCCAGATTATTGAGACGCGCACGGCGGAAGGCGCGTTGGCCTCCATCCATTCTCTGATCAAGCTCACACCCACCAAGGCGCGCCGCGTCACCGGCAACGAGGAACACGAGGTCGCCGTGCATGAGTTGGGCGTGGGCGATCTCATCCGCGTGCGTCCGGGCGACAACGTGGCCGCCGATGGCCTGATTGTGAGCGGGCAAGGTTCGTTCAACCAGGCATCCATCACCGGCGAATCTTTGCCCGTGGACAAGTCGGCTGGCGACGAAGTGTTCGCCGGCACGGTAAACCTGACCGGCGTGCTCGAAATCCGCGTCACGCGCGCCGGGCAAGATACGACGCTCGGACGGGTGCGCGATCTGATTCTGGCAGCGGAAAAGACGAAATTACCCATCGTTCGGATCATTGACCAGTACATGGGCTTCTACACGCCGTTGGTGCTGGCCGTCGGCGGGCTGGTGTGGGCGTTCACACACGACCTGAGCCGCGTCGTGTCGGTTTTCATTGTCGCGTGCCCGTGCGCTTTTGTTCTGGCCGCACCCACCGCGATGGTGGCGGCTTTGTCCGCCGCGGCGCGGCTGGGCATTCTTATCAAGAACGTGGGCGACATCGAATTGGCGGCGAAGATCAACGCTTTCGTCTTTGACAAGACGGGCACGCTCACGACCGGCAAGCTGGCGGTCAGCCGTCTCGCGCCACTGGGCGAAATCACTCCGGCGGAGTTGCTCCGTGTGGCGGCCTCGGCGGAGCAATTCAGCAATCACCCCACGGCTAAGGCGCTGTTGCAACTGGCCGTCGAGGCGGGTGTTCCGCTCCTGCAGCCCGCCGAGTTCAGTGAGGCTGCGGGACGGGGCGTCAAGGCCCGGCTCAATGGTGCCAACGTGGTCATCGGTCGGGCACAATGGCTTCAAGACAACGGTGTCGCTGACGGATTTCTGGATACCGTGGACCTCAAGGAGGCTGAGGGTTGGAGTCTGATCTTTGTGGCGCGTGACCGTCGCTGCCTCGGCTGGGTGGGTTTGCAGGACCAGACCCGCAGCGAAGCCAAAGAATCGCTGTTGGCGCTGAAGGGCATGGGCGTGCGCCGCGTCGCGATCGTCAGCGGTGACCGCCAACTTGTGGCCAGCCGCGTGGCAAACGAGATTGCCTGCGAAGAAGTCGTGGGTGATTGCCTGCCGCAGAACAAGGTAGAATTCGTTCGTCAGATTCGCAGCAAGGGCTATCGCGTGGCCGTAGTCGGTGACGGGGTGAACGATGCCCCCGCGCTGGCGGCGGGCGATCTCGGCATCGCGATGGGCGCAGCCGGGAGTGAAGTGGCCATCCACAGCGCCACGATTGCGCTGATGAACAACGACCTTCGCCGCCTGCCGTTCCTGGTGGAGCTTTCCCGCGAGACGCGCAACATCATCAACCAGAATTTTCTCATTGGCATTGCGTTCGTCCTGGGCGGCATGACGCTGGGCGCGATGAATTTCATCACGCCCGTGATCGCGGCCATCTTTCATGTGACCGGCTCGCTGCTCGTAGTCTTCAACAGCTTTCGCCTGATGCGAATGGGCGAGGAGCTGGAGCCGCACCAGCCCACCGCGCCTTCCCCCGCCTCAGAAGAAACCTGTTCAGTTCGCCAGCAACTTCAACACGTACACCCATGAATACACTCAACGCTTCCCCCACCGTGCTGCTCGTCGTATATTGTGTGCTGGCCCTGCTGGCGGCCTTGGCGGGCGGGGCGTTACCCACGCTGTTTCGCCTGACACACACGCGCCTGCAAATGGCGATCAGCTTCGTCGGCGGGCTGATGCTCGGCTTGTCGCTATTGGGGATGATGCCACACGCGCTGCATCAAATCGGTTCCGTTCAGCCAACGGTGGCGTGGTTGCTGGCGGGCTTCCTCATGATGTTCCTGCTCCAGCGATTTCTTCCCTTTCATCACCACGACGTCATCGAGGGCAACCCGCTGGAGCCGTGCGGACACACGCACTCGCTGGCCGAGCGTTCGGCTCGCAGCTTGAGCTGGATGGGCGTGGCGCTGGGACTGTCGCTGCATTCAATCTTCGACGGACTGGCGATGGCGGCGGCGGTGGCAGCCGGCGCACAGGCGCACAACGAGGCGCTCGGCTTGGGCACCGCGCTGGCCGTTATCCTGCACAAACCTTTCGGGGCGCTGGCCATCAGCACGTTGATGGTAGCCAGCCGCGCATCGCAAAGCTCGCAACGGTGGGTGAACTTAGCATTCGCCCTCGTCACGCCCCTGGGAGCGCTGCTCTTTTTCTTTGGCGCGGGTCATCTTGCGCATTCGGAGCCGGCTTGGGTGGGAGCGGCGCTGGCGTTTTGCGCCGGCACATTCCTGTGCATCGCCTGCGCCGACCTGTTGCCGGAACTCCAATTCCACTCCCACGACCGTGTCAAGCTTTCGCTGGCGTTGCTGGCGGGAATCGGCGTGGCGCTGGCAATTGCCCGGTTTGGCCATGCGGAGGACAGACATCAGCACGAACCCGGTCTCGGTCAGGAGGGAGCATTTGATGAACGCGCCAGCGTTTGTAGTGTGCCTGCCTTCAGCGCCGCTTTCCGCGCGTGCCAATGCTACCGGGTACAGACCTGCTCACGGCCCATGAATCAGCCAGCGATTGGAACACCGGCCTCCGGCCCGGCGAGTTTTTGTTCTGCTTCCGTCGGAATGTCCTTTTTGCGGGAGGGTCTGAGCTGAGATACTTTTCCTGACCCGGAAAAGACGATGAGCAACGACCACAAACAA
>JALOTT010000019.1 GCA_025457745.1 Verrucomicrobiota bacterium | reverse complement strand
AAATAATAATAACGGCCCGGCGCTGGGTTCACGCCGCCAACCAAGAAAGGTTAGTTATGAAAATAAGAACAGTCCACAAAGCGGGCTTCACGCTGGTGGAAATCATGATCGTGGTGGCCATCATCGGCCTTTTGGCTGCGATCGCGGTTCCCAACTTCGTCAAGGCGCGCACCACAGCACAGATGAACGCCTGCATCAACAACTTGCGGCAGATTGACGGGGCGATCCAGCAATGGGCGTTGGAGCAGAAGAAGAACACGACCGACACACCAGTTGAGACTGACGTCACGCCGTATCTGAAGAACTCCGTGACCTGTCCTTCGGGCGGCACGACGTTTGCCGACAGCTATACGCTCCCTGCAACTGTCGCGGGCCAGCCGATCTGTCAGAAACAGCCGGCAACTCACAAACTGCCCCCATAATCTGACATTCAGGTTGTTAGCCAAGGCTTGGGAAGAGATTCTCAGGCCTTTTTTGTTTGGCCTGACCGTGCCTGAGTGGTTGGCACCCCGGCTGCTAGGTTCGAGGTGCGGTTGCGACAGGCAATCAGTGAACAAAAGACGTACTTGTAGTTAAACCCGCCTGCCGCGTTGTTCACGCCGCGAAACAGAAAGAAAGACATACAAATGAAAATCCGCAATACCCGCACTTCGGGCTTCACCCTGGTGGAAATCATGATCGTCGTGGCCATCATCGGTCTCTTGGCCGCCATCGCGATTCCCAACTTTGTGCGCGCCCGCACCACGTCGCAGATGAATGCTTGCATCAACAACCTGCGGCAAATTGACGGCGCCATCCAGCAATGGGCGCTCGAGCAGAAGAAAGATCCGGCGGCCGCAGTGGTCGAATCGGACGTTACGCCGTTCTTGAAGAACTCCGTGGTCTGCCCCTCGGGCGGCACGACCTTCGCGGACAGCTACACCATCACCACGGTGGCGGCACGACCGACCTGCCAGAAGGTTGCGTTGACGCACGTTCTGCCGTAACCAATCCGGCATTTAGCCTTCACAGGCTTGGGAGCAATCCCAAGCCTTTTTTGTTTTTGTGGCGTTATTGCAGTCGGCGACGAGGAACGGTTCACCAATGGCACACTTGGCACCGTGTTTGCTAAACGAGAGGTGCGGTTGCGGCAGGCAATTAGTGAACGACAACCGTAATTGTAGTAAATCCGCCTGCTGCGTTGTTCACGCCGCAATACAAAAAAGGAAGAAATACATATGAAAATCCGTAACCCCCGCACTTCGGGCTTCACCCTGGTGGAAATCATGATCGTCGTGGCCATCATCGGTCTCTTGGCCGCCATCGCGATTCCCAACTTCGTCCGCGCCCGCACCACGTCGCAGATGAATGCCTGCATCAACAATCTTCGCCAGATTGACGGCGCCGTTCAGCAATGGGCGCTGGAGCAAAAGAAATCGGCCACCGCGGCAGTGGTTGAAACCGATGTGACGCCATATCTGAAGAACTCCGTGGTCTGCCCCTCGGGCGGCACGACGTTCGCCGACAGCTATACACTTGTTGACGCTTCTACCGCGCCGGCTTGTCAGAAGGTCGCAGCGACCCACAAGCTGCCGTAATCGGTCCAGCCATTTGCCAATACAGGCTTGGGAGCAATCCCAAGCCTTTTTTGTGGTGACGGTCAACGTGTCTCTTGGCGACCAGTCAATTCGCACGGTGGATAGCGGGTGGAAAATGTTTGTCTCACCGCACGCCAGAACTATACTCGCCCGGCATGAGCGCGTGCAAAATCGCATGGAGAACGTAGTCGAAATCAAAAATCTTTGCGTGGAATACCGCGGGCGGCGCGGGGCATCAGCGGTAAAGCTCGCCGTCAACAATCTCACCCTGAATGTTCGCGCCGGTGAAGTCTTCGGGTTTCTGGGGCCGAACGGTGCCGGCAAGACCACCACCATGAACGTGCTGCTCGGTTTTCTGAACGCGACCGGCGGCGCGGCGTGCCTGTTCGGCGTCAACGTTCGCGAACCCATCGCCCGGCAGCGTATCGGCTATCTGCCCGAACTGACCTACTACTACAAGTTCCTGACCGCGGAGGAATTGCTGCGCTTCTACGCCCGAATTTTTGGAATCCCGCGCGGCGAGGCGGACCGGCGGATTGACGCCTTGCTGAAGCTGGTCGAACTGGAACCCGCGCGCAAACGGCCGATCAAGACCTATTCCAAGGGCATGCAGCAGCGCGTTGGACTCGCCCAGGCGCTCATCAACAATCCCGACCTGCTGATTCTCGACGAGCCGACCAGCGGCTTGGATCCGCTGGGCCGCATGAAGGTGCGCGAGATCATTCAACGCCTGAAAAACGAGGGCAAGACCGTCTTCTTCTCCTCGCATGAACTGGGCGAGGTTGAAACCGTTTGCGACCGCGTGGCGATTATCAATCAGGGCAAACTTAAAGTCGAAGGCCGGGTTGGTGACCTGGTCGCCCAATACCAGTGTGACCTGGAGAGAATCTTCCTCAAGATCGTCGGCTATCAACCGCAACCCGCATTATGAACAATGTGTTTGCATTGTCCGGCGTCGTGATCAAAGAGCTGTATCGGCGCAAGGACTTTTATGTCCTCTTCGTGCTCACCGCGCTCATCACGCTGGTGCTGGGTTCGGTCAACTTCTTTAATGACCCCAAGATCGTCCGTTACCTCAAGGACATCTGCCTCTTGCTCATCTGGGTTTCTTCGCTCGTCATCGCCATCACCACCGCGGCGCGGCAAATCCCGGCGGAGCGGGAAAACCGCACCATCTTCCCGCTCCTGGCCAAGCCGGTCACGCGCGGCCAGGTGATCGTTGGAAAATTCATGGGCTGCTGGCTCGCGTGCGGTTTTGCGCTCCTCGTGTTTTACGTGTTTTTCACGGTCGTCAGCGGCACACGCGAGCACGACTGGCATCTGGAGGCCACCCTGAAAATGGTCTGGCTGCACTGGGTGATGCTCGGCGTCGTCGTGGCGATGGTTCTGCTCGGCTCAATCGTGTTTTCCGCGCCATCCGCGAACATCACGATTTGCTTCATCGCGGTCATCGGCATCCTGGGCTTGGGCCGGTATTTGCACCGGGTCGCCCTGCAGCAAAGCGAGCCGATGAACACAATTCTCTCCGCGATCTACTTCGCGATACCGCATCTGGAGTGGTACGACGTGCGCGATTTTCTGGTGAATGAACAGCAGCTCGCGTCTTGGTTTGATTGCGGGCTGGCGACAATCTACGGCGCGGCCTACATGGGGTTCTTCATGTGCGCGGCGTGGGTCATGTTTCGACGCAAAACCCTGACGGTGTGAAGACGGTCTCTCCAACGCTTCGGCTGGCGCTGCTGGCGGTCATTTGCTTTTCGCTGGCGACGCTGCTTCAACCGCGCGCCATGACTTGGGGCAACCGGGCGCAAGGCGGCGGCGTGTTGAAAATTCTTTTCGGAGAAGGACGCCGCCTGTTCGCAAATCATTTTTTCATCCAGGCGGACGTTTCGTTTCATAGCGGCTATTACCCGTCCATTTTCGATCAGGCCAAGCGTCCCAAGCAAAGCGCCATGGTCAGCGGACACGATGAGCGCGATGAACACGACCACGGGGCCCATGCGAAATCCGCAGACGCCAACGATTCACACCCGCCAGTTGCGGACGCGCCGGGTCAAGACGAATCCGGCCACAAGTGCGAGATGGCTTTTCTGCAGCAGCCGAAAGACTGGATCGAGCGGTTTGGCCGCCGTTTCATCATCAGCGAGCACACGCATCTGTCCGGCGGAAAGGAGCGCGAAATCCTGCCGTGGCTCCGTTTGTCGGCGGAACTCGATCCGCAACGGGTGGATACTTACACGGTCGCCGCCTATTGGCTGCGTCAACGCCTCGGCAATGCGAAAGCAGCCGAGGAATTTCTCCGCGAAGGGCTGCGCAACAACCCGAACAACTGCCAGATTCTTTTTGAACTGGGCCGGGTTTACTACGAAGACAACCACGACGTCGGTCGCGCCCGCAACGTCTGGGACCTGGCGCTCCGAAAATGGGATGAACAGGAATCGTCGAAGAAAGACCCCGACCTTCCGTTGCTGGCGGGGATTACGGAAAACCTCGCGCGGTTGGAGGAGTTGGAAGGGAACTTCGACCGCGCCATCGGCTTGCTCGAGTTGGCCAAGAAAGCCTCGCCGCACCCGGCGGACTTGGATGTCCAAATCGTGGAACTCAAGGCAAAGCTGGCTTCCCGCGCGACGCCAAAGTGAGGGGCTGTTTCCCGCCCACTCGATTCGCCAAATCCGCCTCCCCTCGGACGCGCCCGCTTTGCGCTTTGTCTTCCAACGCGCACTTTGCTTTAATGCCGGGAAATGAAAATGCGCCAGGCAGTTCTCAAACGCGGGACCAGTGAAACGCGGGTTTCCGTCCGACTGAATCTTGACGGCGTCGGCAAGGCGTCGGTCAAGACCGGCATTCCCTTTTTTGACCACATGCTCACACTTTTTTCCAAGCACGCAGTGGTGGATCTCAAGCTGCGTTGCCGGGGCGACCTGGAAGTGGATGCGCATCACACGGTCGAGGATTGCGGCATCACTCTCGGTCAGGCGTTTGCTCAGGCGCTGGGCGACAAACGCGGCATTCGTCGTTACGGCGCCGGTTTCCACCCGCGCAATCCGTTGACCGGCGAAGCCTACGTGCCGATGGATGAATGTCTGGCCCGCTGCGTGATTGATTTCAGCGGACGCCCTCATTTGGTCTGGCGCGGGCTGAAGGATCTATCCTATCGGAAGCTTACCAAAGCCGAGCGAAAGCAGGACCTTTCGAGTGCCTTCCGGTTCGGTCTTGCGCGCGAATTTTTCCAAGGCTTTGCCAACGAGGCGCGTTGCAACCTGCATTTGGAACTGCTTTACGGCGAAGAACCCCACCACGTCGTCGAGGCGCTCTTTAAGGCGTTTGCCAAGGCGGTGGATGTTGCCTGCCAGCGGGATCCGCGCATTGCCGGCCGGCTGCCCTCCACCAAAGGCAAACTGTAGGCGCTTTGAACCCCGACACTCGTGTCGGGGTGAATAACGCGTGACGCCACCCCGTCGAAACCATGTCTGAAAAAACTCATTCCGCGCTGGATGATGAGTCGTTGGTTCGGGCCGCGCAACGGGGCGACATGGTTGCGTTTGAGGAACTGGTCGCCCGGCATCGCGACAAGATTTTTGCCCGCGCCTACAGCATGATGCGGAATGAAGAGGACGCGATTGATCTTTCACAAGAAGCGTGGGTTAAAGCGTGGCAGCGGCTGAAACAATTTCAGCGCGAGTCCAGCTTCAGCACGTGGATGACGCGGATCGTCATCAACCTCTGCCTCGACCAGTTGCGCCGGCAAAAGCGCCAGCGCGCCGAATCCATCGAGGCGATGGACGAGGAATCCGGCGGCGTCGAGCGGCAGATGCCGGTGGTGATGGTGAACCCGACCGAGCGGCTGGAGCGCGTCGAGTTGCGCGCGCGGATTGATCGGGCGCTGAACCAGCTTTCGGAAGCGCACCGCACCGTGTTGGTGTTGCATGAGTTTGAGCGGATGGAATACAAGCTCATCGCCAAGACGATGAGTTGTTCCATCGGAACGGTAATGTCGCGCCTGTTTTACGCGCGCCGCAAAATGGCGGTGCTGCTGGCGGAGTTGAAGAATCGAGACTGAGTTTGTGACAATGAACGAAGAACTATCATTGAAGCTGCAGGCGTACGCCGATGGCGAACTGACGGAGCGGGAGACCCGCGAAATAGCGGGGTTGCTCGCCAAAGACACTGACGCGCGTGCTCTGGTCGCGGAGTTGAAAAACACGCGCGGCGCGCTTGCCGGTTTCGAGGCGGAAATCAAGCTGCCCGAATCCCGCGAATTCTACTGGTCGAAGATCGAACGCGAAATCCGCCGGCTGGAAAAGCCGGAAGTCTCCCACCCGGAAACATCGCGGTTCGCCGCCTGGCGGCGGTTTTTGGTTCCCGCCGGGGCGCTGGCGGTGCTGGGGCTCCTTGGATTTCTGATGTTCCCGCGGCCTCACGGCCCGAGCGTAATCGCGTCGGCGGAGTCGGAGTTTACCCTTGCCGATTCGGGCGCCTTCACCTACCGCGATTACGCCAACGGCACCACGCTGGTCTGGCTTTCCTACCCGGCGGAAAACGAGTTTACGGACACCGATTCGGAAGATACCCTCGATTGATGATGAACATTTCCACCACACGCGCGTTCCGGCGGGGCTGGTTCGCGCTGGCGTTTTTGCTTTTGATCCTCACCGGGGGGGGGGCGCGGGCCGGGGATTTGAAACTGGAAGCCCAGCTCGTCTGGGGCACCAACGACGAGAAATCTCCCGACCCAAAACTCAAACCCGTGGAAGCGGACGTGCGCAAGAAACTGGCCGACCTGCCGTTGAAGTGGTCGCATTATTTTGAAGTCAACCGCGAGCGCTTCGACGTGGCGAAAGGCGCGATGACCAAAGCGGCCCTGAACCAGAAATGCGCGGTGGAAGTAAAGTCACTCGATGGCAGGAAGGTCGAAGTCGTCTGGTTCGGCAAGAAGGGCGAAGTCGTGGGCAGGCAGACGCAGCCGTTGGCCAAGGGCGAAATGCTGGTCCTCGGCGGCAATGCGCCCAACGCGACTTCCTGGCTGCTGATCCTCAAGCGGCTGGAGTAGATCCCTCGTTTGCGGACACGCAAGGAATGTTCGCAAGGAATGTTCGTTGCCCACTTCGGCGTCAACGTGCTACGCTTTCGCTTGTGGAACCTCTAACGCTGGAAACTGATTGCGCAGTTGAAGTCGGCGCTGATGAGTCAGTACAAACCGCTGAAGGGGCAACCTCTCCCGAACTCCAGCGAATTGAGGAGTTGAACCACGACGCGGAACTCCGGTGGAAGGACAAACTCTCGGTAGAAAACTCCCTCACCCGTTCGCTCGTAAGTTTTCAAGCGAACAAAGGCCGGGCGGTCTATCGCTGGTTCAAATACAAGGAGGCTTTTTCCGCAGGGCTGATCGAGTATCTGCTAAACCACTATCGCATCTCTGGTGGAACGGTGTTGGACCCGTTTGCCGGAAGCGGCACCGCTCTGTTTGCCGCGGGCGCGCTCGGAATGAAGGCTGAAGGTATCGAACTGTTGCCCATTGGCCAAACGGTCATCACGACCAAACAACTCATTGATTGGGATTTGAAGCCGGGCGATGTCGAACGACTGGCAATCTGGATGGAAAAGCGCCCGTGGCGAGAATCAAAAACCGTCAAGCCGTTCGTCGAACTTCGGATCACGCGCGGCGCTTATCCAACCGAGACTGTTGATGCAATGGGTCGCTTTCTTGCCGTGTCTGAACAGGAGAATTCACGGGTTAAAGCCGTCCTTTTTTTTGCCCTGCTTTGCATCCTTGAATCCATCAGCTTCACTCGGAAGGACGGTCAATATCTCCGCTGGGACTACCGCTCGGGTCGTCGCCAGGGGAAAAAGATTTTCGACAAAGGCGAGGTTCTCGCTTTCGACAAGGCGCTGTCCGACAAACTGCACCAGATTGTCACCGATTTGCTGGCGGCAGATATGCGCGATGATTTGTTCGCAACCGCGCCCTCGCGGGCGGACATAGTGCTCCACAGCGGATCCTGCTTGGAACTCCTTCCGAAGCTCAAGGCAAAGTCCTACGATTGCGTCATCACATCACCGCCATATTGCAACCGCTACGACTACACGCGAACTTACGCGCTGGAACTCGCGCTGCTAGGGGTGGACGAAACGGGCATGGTCAAGTTGCGTCAGGAGATGTTGAGTTGCACGGTCGAAAACCGGGCGAAAGATTTGTTGGCGTTAAATCCGAAATGGAAGCCGGCAATTGCCGCCGCAAACGATCAGGAACTTCTGCAAACCATCCTTGCTTATCTCGAGTCGCAAAAAGAACTCGATCTGCTGAATAATGACGGCATCCCTCGAATGGTGCGTGGTTACTTCTACGAAACGGCTTGCGTGATTGCGGAATGTGCCCGCGTGTTGAAATCAGGCGCACTGCTTTTGATGGTGAACGACAATGTGCGTTACGCCGGTGCGAGTGTTTCCGTGGACATTATCCTTTCCGAAATTGCCGAGAAGCTGGGCTTTGTAGCCGAGCAGATTCTTGTCTTGCCCAACGGCAAGGGAAACAGCAGTCAGCAGATGGGGGCGCATGGACGGGAGGCATTGCGCAAGTGCGTTTATGTTTGGAGAAAGAGCTGAACAAATGGGCAAACCCTACCTGCGGCATCTTAAATCTAGCAAGGATTTGGAAACGACCTACGAGGCAATTCGGGCGGGGTTTGTGGCGCTGGCGCTGGAGAAGAATCAAAGAGCAACGCCGTTTGTGGACCAGGCGCGCGTGTTGAAATCGGCGGCCTCGCGGGCGAAGACACCGGCTGAGCTCGTGAAAATTGAGGAAATCCAGGCTGGCCTCCTCACTGCCGCAGGTCTGTCGGACAAGGCGACAAAGTATCTTCACGAGGCCGACAAGAAAGAGGCCATACTTGGCCTCATTCGCAATTTTTTGGAACCCGCCGGTGCAAACTTCGTTGAGGAATTGGTTTTCCGGTATCTCTTGATACGCGGCGACACCCTCGGCGGCTCCATGCGCAACGTCGGTGGATTCATGGCGCAGTGCAAACTCACCCGTTCCATCATGGCGCATTTGAGATTGGCTGGAAAAGCCTATCGCTGGCGAAGCTCAAACGCCTCCGAATGGTTGGCGATGCCGGACAACGAGGCTGGAATCGAACGGCGTGTGCGTGGCCTCAGTTGGAACTCTGGGAAGAAGCCAAGAACTTTGATTTACAACCTTACGGTTCCATTGTTCCGCAACAACGTGGACCTCTGCCTGTTCAATTCCAGCCCTGAAGCCCTCTCGAAGGAGACATACCATTCCGCTTCGGCTTATCTCGCACTCGGAGAATTGAAAGGCGGCATTGATCCCGGTGGTGCGGATGAACATTGGAAGACGGCCCGAACAGCCCTGGGTCGAATCCATGAAGCTTTTTCCGAACACAACGCTAACCCGGCAACTTTCTTTATTGGTGGAGCCATCGAGGCAAAGATGGCTTTAGAGATATGGAAGTGGCTGGAGAAGGGCACTCTGGATAATTCAGCCAACCTGACTGACGAGGACCATATCGCTTCGATCACGCGCTGGTTGTGTAACCTTTGACGTTCCGAAAGCAAAACGCCCCGCGTCGAAACGCGGGTCGTTTTGATTTTCGTCCCAAAACTTACGAACCCACGCTCGCCAGTTCCTCGTTCGTCGTCACGTTCTGGATTTTGAACTGTTCGGCGTGCATTCCCGGATCGGCGCGGAACGACAGCTTGCCGAAGTAACGTTTCTCCATCTCGATAAGATGTTTCTCGTCCTCGGTGCGCAGGCGTTCCAGCACGGTTGGATGCACCACGATGCGGAGTTGGAAGTCCGATTCGTCGCGGGAACGTTTCTTGAGGATTTCCTGAAGCTTGCGCTGGATTTCCACGCTCATCGTTTCGGTGCTCTTCACCTTGGCGCGGCCTTTGCAATAGGGGCAATCGTCGTACACCGCCGAGCGCACGCTTTCGGTGTGGCGCTGGCGCGTCATTTCCAGCAGGCCGAGTTGGGAGATCGGCAGGATGTGGGTCTTGGCCTTGTCGCGGCGCAACCCGTCCTTCATGCGGTGATAGACCGTTTGCTGGTCGCGGCGCGCTTTCATGTCAATGAAGTCGAGCACGATGAGACCGCCCATGTTGCGCAGGCGCAGTTGCCGGGAGATTTCGTCGGCGGCTTCGAGGTTGACCTTCAGGATGGAGGTTTCCTGGTCGCGGTTGCCTTTGTGCCGTCCGGTGTTCACGTCAATGGCCACCAGTGCCTCGGTTTCATCAATGACGATGTAGCCGCCGCTCTTCAAATGCACCTGGCGCGCAAAGGCGTTCTCCAGTTGCTGGGTGATGCCGAAGCGGTCGAAGACCGGCTGGGCGTCGGCGTAGAGCTTTATCTTGCTGGCCGAACGCTTGGAGATTTTGGAAATCATCTCGCGCATCCGGTCGTTGGCTTTCGGACTGTCCACGACGATGCGCTCGACGTCTTCGGTCAGGAAGTCGCGCACGGTGCGTTCGATCAAATCCGGCTCCTGGAACACGCACGTCGCCAGCGGCTGGGTCTTGATGCGCTCCTGAATCCCGTGCCACTCTTCGAGCAGCAGCGCGAGGTCGCGCACGAAATAACGCGTCTGCTGGGCCTCGCCGGCCGTGCGCATGATGACGCCCATGCCCTCGGGAATGGTCAGTTCGCGGAGAATTCGCTTCAACCGTTTGCGTTCTTCCTGGCTTTCAATCTTGCGCGAGATGCCGCTCTGGTCGGAGTTGGGCAACAACACGAGGTAGCGTCCCGGCAATACCAGGTTGGTGGTGACGCGCGGCCCTTTCGTGCCGATCGGGCCTTTGGTCACCTGCACAATGATGTCGCTGCCCGACGGGTAGAGGCGCGGAATGTCCTTCTGCGTGATCTTGGGCCGGTCGCGGCGGCGGCTGCCTTCGCGCTCGACAATCTCCACGCCGCTGTCGAATTGGTTGGGCACGATGTCCCAGTAATGCAGGAACGCATTTTTCTCGAAACCAATGTCAATGAACGCGGCTTTGAGGCCGTCTTCGAGGTTGCGCACCTTGCCTTTGTAGATGCTGCCGACCAGGCGCTCCTCGGTGGTGCGCTCGATGTTGAATTCCTCCAACCGTCCGTCTTCGAGCACGGCCACGCGCGTTTCGAGTGTTTCCGCGTTGATGATGACTTCCTTGTGGATTTTCTTCACCGGCCGGATGAGGCGCTGGACTTTCTTGACCAGGTTGGTCGCTGCGACCTTGATGGATTCAACGATGCCTTTCGGCTGCTCGCGAACGGTCACCGGTTCGAAGGTTTTTTCCTCCTCGACCTGGGCCGGCGTCTGGAGGTGTGGCTCGCGGAATTTTCCTTTTTTTTCTTCGCGCGGCGGCGCTGGTTCCGGTGGCGCCCCTTCCGGCGGCAGACCGGCGGCGATGTTTTCCGCGCGTTCGATTTCACTGATGTGCCGGCGCTCGAACAAGCGCTCGGGGCCGCCCTGCTCGCCCGTCGCGTCGGCGCGGGCCTGGGTGGCTTCGCGGTCGGGCTTTTGCGGTCCCTGACCGAGGCCGCCGTGGGGGCGGAATCTCATGCCGCGTCGGCGGCGCCCAAAATTTCTATCACTCATGTTAGTATCCTTTTCGATGGAGGTGAACGTTTTGCAGAATGCCCATGGCGATCAACGAGCCGAGCACTGAAGACCCGCCGTAACTTAACAGCGGCAGTGGCACGCCCGTCACAGGCATGATTCGGATGTTCATGCCGATATTGATGAACACATGGCTGAACACGAGCGTCACGACGCCCACGGCCAGCAATTTTCCTAGGCGATCGCGCGCCTGGCCGGCCATCCTCAGCCCGGTAAAGAGGACGACCGCATACAGCGTGAGCACAACCACGCTGCCAACGAATCCCGACTCCTCGGCCAGCACGGAGAAGATGAAGTCGTTGTGCGCCACCGACCGCGGCAGGTATCCTAGGGCGTTTTGCGTGCCCTGCCGCCAGCCTTTGCCCGTCAGCCCGCCCGAGCCGACGGAAATCAACGCCTGCCGCACATTGTGCGAATCGTTGAATTGTTGCCGACGCAGGCGTTGCAACTCCGCCGGGGTGGCGCCCGGCAGAGCGAAATGAGTGTAATCCCGGCCAAAATAAACCAACAGCCGGTTGCGCTGGTAGGGTTGCAGCGAAATCTGCCAGCCCGGGGGTGCGAACAAAACGTCCACGAGGAACAACGCCGCCAGCAGTCCCACCACGCCGGCCAGGCGCAGCAGATATTTTCGCGGCGTCCCGGCGACCAGCATCATCGCCAGCCCCGTGGGCAGGAGCACCAGCGCTGAGCCGAGGTCTGGTTCTTTGAAAATCAACGCGAACGGCAGCAGGAACATTCCGACGCCCTTCCAGAAAATTGCCGGTTGCCGCAACTCGTCCGGCGGCCGGCTGAGGTAATGCGCAGCGGTCAGAATGAACGCGAGTTTCGCAAACTCCGACGGCTGGAATTGAAACGGGCCGAGGTCAATCCACCGCATCGCGCCCCAGCCGTGCGTGGTGCCGATGCCTGGCACGAGCACCACCACCAGCGTTAGGATCGAGGTCCAATATGTGACGTAACACCATCGCGCCAGCGTGTGATAGTCCACGACACAAAGCGCCGCCGCCGCGCCCATGCCCAGTGCGTACCAGATAATCTGCCGCATCCAGCTTTGTTTGAGCAACGGCAGTGAAGTGAGTGACTCGTTCACCATCGTCGCGCTGAAAACGAACGCGGCGCCCAGGAACATCAGCCCGACCACGGCTGCGATTTGCAGCCGGTCAAGCCGGCCCTGACCTCCGTTGAGCGTGAGAGAAAGCATTTAGTTTCCTCGTGCCAAAGTTGTCGCCGGCGTGCCAGTGTCGAGTTTCTGGATCGCGGCGTAAATGTCGTGGGCCACGGGTGCGCACGTGCCGCCGCCCGAACCGGCGCCCTCGGCCATGACCACCACGGCGTAGCGCGGTTTTTCATACGGCGCGAACGAGATGAACCACAGATTGTGACTGACTATATGATTGCGCTCATCGGTCACCTGGGCCGTGCCGGTCTTGGCGCAAATTCTCAGACCCGCTACCGCCGCCGCCCGCCCTGTGCCCTCTGCGTCCTCGGTGTCGGCCAACATCGCCTCGCGCAGAATCTCCAGGTTGCGTGCGCGCACACCCAGTTCGTCCCGCACGCGGGCCTGCGCAAAAATCACCGGCGCTTCCATCGCGGTCGGGTCTTGTGACTCGAGGCGCTCGACCAGGCGCGGCCAGAAAACTTTTCCGCCGTTGGCCAACGCTGAAGTCATCACCGCCATTTGCAGCGGCGTGACGGCCATCCGACCCTGGCCGATGCAGATGTTTGCCGTGTCGCCGTCGAACCAGCCGGTGCTCACGTCCTTCAGGCTGGGAAAAACGCCCGGGGTTTCCTGCCGCGTCGGCAGCCCGGCGCGCTCGCCGAGATGCAAGCGGTGGCCCAGGGTGACAATGTTTGCGATGCCGCAGCGCAGGCCGTTCGTGATGAAGTAGGTGTTGCTGGATTTGAGCATCGCCCGTCGGAAATCATAATTGCCCGCAGGAGCGGTGTCGTGAATGTAGCGGCGGCCAATCTGGATGTGGCCCGGACTGGAAATGGTCTCCTTCGGATTCAAGCCGGCTTCCAGGCACGCGAGGCCGGTGATGGTTTTGAAGATCGAACCGGGCGCGTAGTTTTCCTGCGTCGCGCGGTTGATTTGCGGGCGGAGCGTCGCGTCGTTGAGTCGCGCCATTTCCGCTGGCGTGAAACCCCGCACGAAATCATTCGGGTTCACCGACGGCGACGAAGCGACCGCGAGAATGTCGCCGTTACGCACGTCCATGACCACGACCGCGCCACACGCCTGTGGACCGAGCCGGCCGCGCATCGCGCGCTCGGCGGCCTGTTGGATTTGCAAATCGAGGGTGAGCACGATGTTGTGGCCCGGTTCGGCGGGACTCCAGATGTTCTCGGCCTGGCGGTAACCGAGGTTGTTCACAAGCACGGATTTTGCGCCGGCCCGCCCGCGCAACTGCATATCATAGCCGGCCTCAATGCCGACCTCCCCACTGTAGTCCGGCAGGCGGTATGAAAAATACGCATCCTCGCCGACCACATTCGGGTAATCCTCGCGCCGCAAATAACCGAGCACATGCGCCGCGACCGTGTCCAAGGGATAAACCCGCGTGGATTGGATTTCCAAATCCGTGCCGATGGCGCCGGCGAACTGCTCCTGAAAGCGCGCGACCTGAACGGCGTCAATGTTTTTCAGCACCGGGTAGGGGAGCGCGAGGCGCGTGTTGTAGTGACGATTGAAATTGGTTGGATCGAGCGAGAGCGGCTGCCGCAGGCGGGCGCTGATTTGCGCAACCAAGTCGTTGGCTACGGCGAAACGCGTTGTCTGCCCGATCAAATTCTTGTCGGCGGGATTCAAGGCGTACTGTTTGTGTTCCCGCTTCGTAAGTCCGCGGTGAAGCTGCTTCTCCTGATCGGCGATCTGACGGGCACGTTGTGCGCGCACGCGTGCGGCCCCGTTCGTGTAGGCGCTTACGAACTGGTGACGCAGATCCTCGAGATAAAGACTGACGTTGTAGGTCGGACGGTTTTCCGCGAGGACGTTGCCGTTGCGATCGAGAATTTTTCCCCGCGCGGACGGAAGGCGCACCGTGCGGAACGACTGCGTTTCCAGATTCGTCTGGTAATCCCGCGCGTTGACGATCTGCACCCACCACAGTCCGCCCAGCAGCACGAACAATCCGCCGAACACGACCATCGCCAGCAGCCGGAGCTGCGGGTCGTTCTTTTTCAGTTGGTCGAAGATCAGCATGGTTCAAATGACGAATGTCGAATGACGAATGACAAAGGAAACTCTAATGACGAATTCCGAAACCCGGAAGACATCCGAAAATCGGAATCCGCGGCACGAACAAGGAGTTGTTTTCGGATTTCGGATTTCATTGGTCATCCGTCATTTGGAATTCGTCATTCATCATCTTCCCCGTCGGATTTCGCGGTCGGGACGGAAACTGGTTTCGGTTACACGCCGGTGGCCGAAGGCGC
This sequence comes from Verrucomicrobiota bacterium, assembly GCA_025457745.1. Classification (GTDB taxonomy): domain Bacteria; phylum Verrucomicrobiota; class Verrucomicrobiia; order Limisphaerales; family JADLHS01; genus JALOTT01. Next base: position 4,031 of record JALOTT010000019.1, on the reverse strand, counting down.
GTTCGCACCAGCCGAACAGCAAAAAGAAGATCGGCGCGGCCACCGCGCCGCCAAGGCTCATCACGAACCATTGCCAGAGCGAACCCCAGCCCAACAACGGCTGATGCCCGGCGGTCAGCAACAGCAGGATGGTCAACAGCGGGGTCGCGATGCTCGCGGCCAGGCCGAGCACAAATTGAGCGTAGGGTTGGTCGCGCAAAATCAGTTCGCGCCGCCAGTAGATGCCGATGCCCACGGCGAACAGCGGCAGGATGCTGACCCCGGGCGGATTGGCGGAAAGGGAGTCGAAGAACAATCCGCCGCAAACGGCGAGGAGGGCGACGCTGGTCAGCCCGGTGCAAAGGCTTGCATAGACCATCAACGGCGGCAGCAGGTCCACCTGCGCTTTGAGCCAGCGCGAAGTGCCTGGAAACGCGCCCTCCAGAAACACCGCGAGGAACGCGGCGGTCAAAATCAGAATGGTGCGAAATGCGGTCACGTTATTAAGGCTAAAGGCTGAAGGCTGAAGGCTGAAAGGCGCGGACAAGCACGGCTTCCACAGTGGGAAACTTTAGCCTTTAGCCTTTGGACTTCAGCCTTTCTCATGGCAATAGCACCCACACTTCTTCCAGACCACTGAGGTTGGCGGCGAGTTTCACGCGGGCCTCGGTGTAAAGGCCATATTCGACCGGCCGCGAGTCCACGATTTTGCCGATGGGAATCCCGGCTGGGAAAATTTCGCCCAACCCGCTCGTGACCACATTTTGGCCGGGCTTCAGGTTGGTGCGGCGCGAAAGGTAGCTCAATTCGACGAGGGAGTTGTCGAACGGGCCGCCCGCGCCGATGACGCCGGTGTCGCGGGTTTCGTTCTCGACAAGCGCCGCGACTTTGCAGTTCGGGTCGCCGATGAGCACCACTTGCGAGCGCGTGAGGCTGACCGAGTTGACGCGGCCGACGAGGCCATCGGTCGTGAGGACAGTCACGTTCGTGCGCACGCCGTCCCGGCTGCCGAGGTCAATCTGCACGGTGCGCCACCAGTTGGCCGGGTCGCGCAGGATGACGCGGGCGAGCTTGAGCCGGGTTTTCCATCGCGATTGCTGTTGCCATTGGAAGAGCTGGCGGAGGCGGTCGTTTTCGCGGGCGGTTTCCTCGGCCTGCATGGCTTGCAGGCGGAGTTGCTGATTCTCGCGCCGGAGTGATTCGTTTTGCCGGGCGAGTTCCGCGCGCGGCAGGATCGCGTCGGTGGCTTTGGCCGCGGTTTGCTGGCCCGCGCCGGCAAGGCCGAAAAGCGGCAGGAACAGGCCGCCAACGGCGAGTTTGAGGCGGATAGCCGTCTGGGCCGGGAGGTTGAGAACCACCAGCGTTAGCAGGACCACCAGGCCCAGGACAATGTATTGCGGACGTTTAAGCATCGCTGCACTTCACGCGGCTGTAATTGTCAGCCGCCGTGCAGGCGAACGCGCGGGCTTTCGCTCCATCGGAGCTACAGCCACGCAGGGGGCGGGAATTACCTGGATTTGGTCGCGACGCGTTTAAGGAATTGCAATTCCTGCAACACGCGCCCCGTGCCTTCGGCCACCGCGCTCATGGGATCATCAGCGATGTGTACCGGCAAGCCGGTTTCCTCCGCCACGAGCCGGTCTATGCCGCGCAACAGCGCGCCGCCGCCGGCCATGACGATGCCCCGATCTACAAGGTCGGCGGCAAGCTCAGGGGGACAGCGTTCCAGCGTGAGACGGATGGATTCGAGGATGCTCGAAAGCGGTTCTCGCAAGGCCTCGCGAATTTCTTCGGAGCGAATGGTCAGCGTCTTTGGCAGACCCGAATTCAAATCGCGGCCCTTGACTTCCATGGTTAATTCCTGCTCCAGCGGAAAGGCCGATCCGACCCGGATCTTGACCTCTTCCGCCGAGCGTTCACCGATCATCAAGTTATAGGCTCGTTTCATGTGGGCCACGATCGTTTCATCGAATTCGTCTCCGCCCACCCGCAGGCTGCGGCAGAAGACGATGCCGGCGAGGGAAATGATTGCGATTTCGCAAGTCCCGCCGCCGATGTCCACGATCATGTTACCCGCCGGCTCATGCACCGGCAATCCGACGCCAATGGCCGAAGCCATCGGTTGCTCGATCAAATACACCTCCCGCGCACCGGCATGAGTCGCGGAATCTTTGACCGCCCGTTTCTCCACTTCCGTGATGCCCGAAGGGACTGCGACCACGACCCGTGGCGCGATCAATTTGCGATGATGGACCTTTTGGATGAAGTGGCGGAGCATCGCCTCGGTGATTTCAAAGTCCGCGATGACGCCGTCTTTCATCGGGCGGATGGCCACGATGTTGCCGGGCGTGCGGCCCAACATGCGTTTCGCTTCCTCACCGACCGCGAGCACGTTCGTCGTACCCGCCTGGATCGCGACGACCGAAGGTTCGCGGAGGACAATGCCCCGATCACGAACATAGACCAATGAATTGGCCGTCCCGAGGTCTATCCCAATGTCGTTGGAGAACAGGCTTTTGAATTGCGCTAACATGAACTTTGCCTAACTGCAACAAGTTAAGAGGCAGACGCCCAGCAGGTCAAGACTATTGCGGGAAAAACGAAACGGGCCGAATTGACTCAAAAAAATTTTGCTGTGGGAGGAGAGAAATGGTTTGAGAACCAGCCGCTTGAGTCAACCGGAGACCCTTTCCGGCCTCCCCACGGTTACCCCTGCGTTTGAGCCGCGGCGCGAGGTTCTGCCAGGGCTTTCCGCGCGGTCCAGCGTCGCAAGAAACCAGGATGCCCGGCACCGCTAATAATTTGCTGTTTTCACTCCCGCCTTTCCCGCACAAATTAGGAGATGCCTGCGCCAATGCTTCAATTGACCGGCGTGACCAAGCGCCATGACTCGCTTGGTGGCGCTAATCCACTGCCTGTGCTCAACGGAGTTTCCCTGACCGTCGCGCGCGGTGAAACGCTTGCCATTGTCGGCCCGTCTGGTTCAGGCAAGAGCACGCTGCTGCAAATAATTGGCACGCTGGATCGGCCCACGAACGGCGAAGTGCTGCTTGATGGGAAAAACCTGGTCACGCTGGACGACCTGCAACTGGCCGCAGTTCGCAACCGTCAAATCGGCTTCGTCTTCCAATCGCACTACCTGTTGCCGCAATGCAACGTTTGGGAAAACGTGCTCGTGCCGACGCTGGCCCGTAGCCGCCGACGTGAGGAGGCGGACGAGTCGGGAAACCAAAGCGAAAGCGTCCGCCTCCTCACGTCGGCGGCTACGAATGAGTCCGCCGAAGCCCGCGCCACCCGCCTGCTCAAACGCGTCGGCCTCAGCGAGCGATTGCACCATCGCCCGGGCCAGTTGTCCGGTGGCGAACGCCAACGAGTAGCCGTCGTCCGCGCGCTCATCAACCAACCGCAACTCCTGCTCGCCGACGAACCCACCGGCTCGCTCGACCACGCCTCCGCCACAGCGCTGGGCCAACTGCTCGTGGAGTTGAACCGCGAAGAAGGCGTGGCGCTCATCATTGTGACCCATGCGATGGAACTGGCAAGGCGGCTGGGGCGGGTGATGCGATTGGAGGAGGGCAGGCTGGCAGAAGATGGAAGATAGAGGATGGATAAGATGCGCACGCTTACTCTCAATCGGCAATCGGAAATCCATAATCGGCAATGAATCTGCGCACCCTCATTCGCCGCAGCCTGCAGTTTCACTGGCGCTCGCATCTGGGCGTGGTGCTCGGCGCGGCGGTGGGCAGCGCGGCGCTCATCGGTGCGCTCGTCGTGGGGGATTCGGTAAAAGGGAGTCTCAAGGACCGCGCAGTATCTGGATTAGGTCACGGGTCCTTTCTTCTTTTCTCGCGGGACCGTTATTTCAGCGAGCAGCTTCCCCCGCGTGTGCGCTGTCAAGCCAACTTGATGGCGCTTACGGGGGCTGTCCGCCTTTACCAAAAAAGCTCCTCCGAACTCCCGATCTGCATCAACCCCGAACTTCCCGAACGCGCCATGCTGGTTCTCAATGGAACGGTTGTGCGGGACGACGCTTCCCGGCGAATTAATCATGT
>JALOTT010000279.1 GCA_025457745.1 Verrucomicrobiota bacterium | reverse complement strand
TCCATTTCGCCGGATCGTTTCACGGTGTCGCGGAGCTGGTTCACCAGGCCGATGACTTGACCGTTGTAGGGGTCAAGCTTCAAACAGGTTTCCGCCACGATGAGCGCGTCCTCAAAGCGGTTGATTTGCGGCTGGGTCAATAGTTGCACATAGCGGAATACGGCTTCGGGGCTGTACGGGCAGAACGCGAACGCCTGCCGGAAAGTGAAATCGGCTTCCTTGAAAAGCCGGTCGAATTCTTCCTTGGTCTTGGCGCGATAGTCGCCGTCCTTGGTCAGGGCCATGTAATTGAGCCGCCAGGCGTAAACGCCGCCGATCGAACTGCGCAGCTTGGAAAACGCCTTTTGCGCCTGGTCGTCGCGGACAAACCGGCGGTCGCCCTTGAAGCCGCTGAAATCGTGGCGGAGATAAACCTTCTCCACGAACCGGGCGATGTCCTTCACGGGGGTGTCGTACGTGATCCAGTTGCCAATGAGACGGTCGGAGAATTTCGCCCAGAACTCGTGGTCGCGCTGAAGGATTTCTTCCGACAGTATCGGCAGCGGCTGGCGGTTGATCTTCATGATGACCCCGAACGGCGTCAGGTGTGGATACATCCAGTCCAGCGGGAAGCTTTCCTCGACAAAGAATTCGTTCGTGGGGTTCCGGTCGAACATGACCTTGGTGATGAGGCCGTTGATGGCCATGACGGCGACCTGGCCGGAAACCTGCACGCGGTTCTCAATAATCTTCACGTCCTCGCCGGGCTTGACCTGGCGCATTTCGTTGGGGAAATCCCGGTCGTGTTGGACGCGTTTCTGGGCGTCCGCGAGATAATCCTGGAAGCAACGTTGCGAGTCGTCCGGCGTGGCAATGTACATCTCCTTGGGCGGGTACACGCCCTCGCGGCGACGGCGGGCTTCGATGTTCGCGCCCAATTTCGTGAAGGGTTGGTCCAGCAGCGTAAAGCCGGCGCGGGCCAGGAAGTTTGTCGTGTAATTCAAATCGCGCTCCGTTGGCCCGCGCAACAATTCCTGGAAAAACGGCGGGTCCTTCTGCGTGCTGCGATTGTAATGGGCGCGGATGTAATTGAGGTAGGTGCCGTCGGCCAGCGCGTTCTGGGTGATGATGTAAACGTCGCGGCGGTCAAAGTTCGGGTCGCGCGGCTTGCAACGCGCGGGAATGAAGCCCTCGTTAAAAATCATGTAGGTGGGGCAGAAGCGGCCCGGGTCGGTGCCGCCATAGAGGATCGCGTCGCGCGTCATTTCCGGGTAGGTGAATTTGGCCTTCGCCGGGTCTTTCAGCATCTCCGCCCGCTGCTTGGGATCATAATTGCCGAACTTGCCGTCCGGTCCGGTGAAGGGCGGCGTGAACATGTCGTGGCCGAACCAATAGCCGAACAGATGGCCGCGCTGCTCATTGTCGAACCAGTGGGTCATGACGGAATACAGTGGCATCGCCGCGAAGAGCACGAGAATCAAGCCCATCGGCGCCCGCGACCGCCTGAGCAGGACGCTGCCCGTGAAAACCGCGGTGGAGAGCAGGAGGATCAGGCCGGCAAAGATCGGCAGGGCGTATTGATCCTTGTCAAAGGATTTCTGGATCGCGTGGAAGAACAGTTGGAGCGGGCTGCTTTGGTCGGTTTCTGGAACAAACGTCTGGGTGGTGCTGGCCAGCAAGAAAAGCGCGAGCGCCGTCGCAATGGCGCCGCCCGCCCAGCACCAAGTCCGGTAGCGTTGGTACTGGGTGACCATGGAGGCGGCGATCAGAGTCAGCCCGTAGCCCAAGCCCATCGCCACCATGACGTGCGAGGCGGTGAAGAACACCCGGATGAGTTCCCGCGACTGCCGGTCCGGCGGCGGGTTGAGCAGCATCAGCAGGAAGGGCCCCAACGTGATGAAAATGGCGGTCACGCCCAGGGTCCATGCGCGTTCGCGCGTTTGCATCCGGCGATAGTACAAAAACATCACCATCGCGATTAAGAGATAGACCAGATTGAATTCTTCGTTCAACCCTTCGAGATAGATCCACATCTGCTTCGCATAGGTGGTGACGAAGTTCACGGTGACCTCGATGGCGTTGTCACCGGTGCCGGAAGTCGGGTGAATCTTCTCGTACTGCCCGCGCGTGAACGCGTGGAAAAAACCTTCCACCGTGCGCGGATACCCCCATTGCATCGGCGGGTTGGTCATGCCCGCCAGCGGCATGTAGAGGTAGCAGGCGGTGCCCACAATCCAACTGCCGCCACAAGCCAGCGTGGCCAGCCACTCCTTGGAAAGCGATTTCGTTTTTCGAATCAGGTGGATAAACGCCCCAATCGCGCCAAGGCCCACCACGTTGGCGAGGAACAGCCCGCCCTTGGAGTCCTCGAACACGGTCACGTAACTGGTGATGGAGGCGATCATCAACAGGACATAGCCGATGGCGCAAACCATCGCGAGGTCGCGCGCAAACTCGATTGCCTTCTTCTTCGTGGCGATCACCTGCCAGACCCAGATTGCCGCCGAACTCACGCCGATGATCCAGTAGATCACCAACACCGGCCGGTTGCCGGTCAGGACGGAGAAATTCATCACCAGCCCGCCCACAAAACAGACCGTGTTCCAGAAGAACAATTCGCGGGCGAGCTTGGGTTGAACCACCAGGATCATCACCTCCATGCCCAGCGCGATGACCAGCAACGATTGATGGTTGTTGAAGCAGATGCCGTGCATGAAGAACGCCAGATACAAGTAACGATACTGGCTCGGCGCGTAAGTCCACCGCAGCAATCCCAGCATCACGCCCATCAACGACAACACGCCGAAGGAATAAACCTCCACGATGATGGACTGGCTCCACATGTAGCCGTTGAATCCCAGCAACATGGCCGCAACAAAACCCGATACCACGCAAATGGCGTTTTCCCAGCGCCGCTCAATGCTTTTCAACTCGGCGATGCCTTCGATCATCATGCTGCTGCCGCGCGATACGAGGAAGCCCAGTAAACCGCAAGCGAACGCGCCGGCGGTGGCCTCGCCGAGCGCCACGCGCCAGGCGATGTTCTTGAACGGCAACAAGACCGACCAAAACCATGTGTAAACGGTCCAGATCGGATAGCCGGGCGGGTGCGGAATGCCGGCATAAAAAGAGGCGACCGCCAGTTCGCCGGAATCCTCAAGCGTCAGGTCGGGGGCGAGGGTCAGGTAGTAGCCGACCCAGACCAGCAAAGTCGTCACGCCGAACGTGAACCAGTCAATCGGTCGAAACAGCGGCGGGGTGCGGGCGGGCGGAACGGCGGGTTTTGAGGGTGGCGCGGCGGCGACAGGTTGAATTGCGCCGGGCGTTTTTGCTTTTCCGTTGCTCATTTTACTAGCGATCAGTTATCGGGTGCGGCCAAATAAGGGCCGCTAGAACTTGTGGATAACGCAGCGCTTTGTCCAATCAAAAAGCAAATCCATTCAGGAACGCGCCCCGGTTTTCCAAAACACCGGCGGAAATGGTTCATTCATGCGGTTCGAGCTGGTGGGATCAGGTCGGATTCACCCGGATCAGGCCGGATGGGGTCGGAGGTTGCGGGCTGCCACCGGTCGGATCACCGGGTTCTGGTTGCGGCGGTGTGGGCCGCGCTTTCCACAAGTCTCCGAACACCTGCTTGCCCACAGCTTCAAGCATCTCCGCCCGCGACGTGAAGCCCTGACAGATTTTCTCCCGAATGTCCGGGTTCGAAGCCCATTCCATGAACTGCTCCTCCTGCTTCTTCCCGGCTTGCGCCCGCTCGTGCTCCAGCCGTTCGCGCTCGATTCGCAACCGGTCCGCGTAGTGGTCGCCGCGCCGCAACGGCACCAGATTGTTGAAAATTTTGTCGAACTGTTTCAAATCCACTTCCCCGTTTTCCGCGGCCAACTTTTTTTGTACCGCCACGAAATAGCGGGCCACCAGCCAGGCGACGAACTTGTCCGTGAGGGGTGCGGTGGCGTCCGGCTGCAACTCATCGGCCTCCGCCGTCACGCGCCTGACCATGTCCAGCGCCTCCTGTTGGTCGAGCCAGTCCCGGTAGCCGCCTTTGCGCCACTCTGATATGTTCTGCTCGCGAATCGGCCGCCCTTCAAACTCTTTCGCCATCACGGCCTGCACTTCCGGCAAAGAATTCAGCCAACCGACGAGCCGTTTGCCTTGTTCGCCATTCTGCAACCGGCGATTCAACTGCTCGCGCACTTCGCGCGCTAGCCGGGCGATTTTTCCGGTGCGAGTCATTTGATCCTCCGGTAGGAAAAGCAATCGCGGATGTGTAGATGGAAGAATCGGCCAGCCGATTCCGCCTTGAGCAGGCCGTGAACGATTTTGGGCGGCACGCGAAAATACAAGTACGCCCTCGCGTTTTGGAAAGTGACCGTGAGCGTGGCGGTGTTCGGATTGTAATCCAAGCCGCGGAGGTTCGAGCTTCGGAGCGGGATGGTCATCATAAGCTGATTTTCAGTCCGGCAATCCGGGCGAGCTCTTTTTTCAATTGCGCCCGCAGCGCGGTTTCGACCCGGCGTCGCAACTCCGGTTCGCTTGCGGCGGCAACGTTTTTGCCCATGACATTACAGCGGAATTCAGGTTTCGGTTTGTTGAACGACCTGAGAAAAGCCGCCAAAGCCTGCGAGTGTTGCTGTGGCATTCCGTGGTCGCGCTTCCAAGACGGAATTGGATTCAGCTTTAGCTGTCCGTGATTTTCAAATTTCAGATTCATATAAGCATGTTTCTACGCCACGCTGAAAAAAAACGACCGCGTTCCCCGCGTTCCCCGCGCAAAATCTGTTTTTCGGCGACCGCACGGTACGCCGGTTTGACAAAAGTGGTCAGCGGGTTTGTCGGGTTCGGCGGATTTTCGTTCCGGGGGTGGAATCGGATTCAGCTTAAACCGTCGGGGGTTAACAAATTTCAAGTTCACGCCTCCACTCTAGCAAATGCGATTTGCGGGAAGGGCCGAACAAAACTGCCCTTGTTAATCAACGGCTTGTGAAAAGTTGAAATTTGTCCGGTTTCCGCCGAGGCTCCGCGGCACCCTCGCGGGGCCTTCGCGGAGGGTCCCGCCGAATATTCTACCCAAAGGCGTGGCAAGAGTTTTTTTCTGAAGAAAATCACCATTGAAACCTTTGTTTTCCGGCGAAAAACCAAAAGGCCGTTCGGAAATTCCGCCTTTCGGTCCCCGGTTTGTGATTCTGAGAATCCGACCGAGGCGGACTTCAGCTTAACGATTTGTCGGCGGGGAGTGCGGTGGCAACGGATGCCCAATCTTGAAACTGTCCGGCAGTTCGCGGAATAGCGACGGGCGTTCCGCCGCCAGTGCGGACGCCAGCCAATGACGCATGAAACATTTGAGCCAGCCATAGCCATTCCGGCCCTGAATCCGTCTCCGCCAGAGCGGCTGATGGGCAAACACCCGCTCCGCGCGTCCTGCCAGTTCATCAGCCAGGCGGTCGGGCAAGCGCACGCGGAAGGAGCAACTCACTTCATGGACGATGACGTCGGCGACGTTGAGCGGGCAAAAGCTCGTGGCGATTTCAAATGGGCCAACCGGCGAATATTTCGTTTCAGGTTCGGTCTTCATTGGCGCCAGACTATAGCAGGCCGTGGGACAAATACGGTCC
>JALOTT010000018.1 GCA_025457745.1 Verrucomicrobiota bacterium | reverse complement strand
TCTCCAATCTGCCAAAATCCAACCCCGCTCTCTAACCTGTCCGGTTTTGCTAACTACAACACCCCCCTTTTCTGTCCGGTTTTGAAAACTACACGGCAGCAAGACAGACGGTGGTTGAAATTTTTTGCGCGTGCACATAAAGTCAGAGTTTCATGCAATCGGCAGCTTCACAAGCCAACCCCGGACCAGAACTGGAACGGGCACTCGACAGCTTTGACCTCGGCGCGCGGCAGAATGCGCTGCGCCTGCTATGCGAGCAGGCGAAACGCGATCCCAAGCTCTGGCCGCCGCCCAAACCGATTCTCAACCTGCATTGCCACACGTTCTACTCCTACAACGCCTGCGGCTACTCGCCTTCGTCGTTTGCCTGGCGGGCGCGCAAGGCGGGGCTGGCGGCAGCGGGGGTGGTGGATTTTGATGTGCTCGATGCGTTGGAGGAATTTCTCGACGCAGGACGGTTCGTCGGTCTGAAAACGTGCGTTAGCCTCGAGACGCGGGTGTTTGTGCCGGAGTTTGCCACGCGCGTCATCAACTCGCCGGGCGAACCGGGCATCGCCTACCACATGGGCGTCGGGTTTACTTCGCTACCTCAATCAGACAGCGCGAAGGCGTTTCTGGATTCGATGCGCCGGACGGTTGAAGCGCGCAACCGCGATCTGGTCGCGCGGGTGAATACCTTCACGCGACCGGTCGAACTGGACTACGACCGCGACGTGCTGCCGCTGACACCGAAGGGCAACGCTACCGAGCGCCACATTTGCGAAGCCTACGAGCGCAAGGCGGCGAAAGTGTTCCCCGACCAGGGCGCGCTGAGCGCATTTTGGAAGGAAAAACTCGGTGATTGCCCGGCCGACAGCGCGAAGCTGCAGGCGCTCATTCGCGCGAAAACGATGAAACGCGGCGGCATTGGTTACGTGCAACCGGGTGAAGGGTCATTCCCGCGCATGGCGGACATGAACCGCTTCGTGCTGGAATGCGGCGCGATTCCAACTCTCACGTGGCTGGACGGCACCAGCGACGGCGAGAAAGCCATCGAAGAATTGTTCGAGATTGCGAAATCCACCGGCGCAGCGGCGTTGAACATTATCCCCGACCGCAACTACAGCCCCGGGCAACAAGTTCGTGGACTCATTCGAGACGGCGGAACTTGCCCCGCTGTTGCCCGTGTTTCTGAAAGGCGCGCACATCGCCTACGCGCACTCGGTGTTACAGCGGCAGAGCGGGCTGGGTTATTTGAGCACTTGGGCGCGGAATACCTTCCCAACTGTCGCCGCGAAAAACCAGTTTTACGAAAAACTTGGCCGCGACCTGCAACCAGTCAGCGAAGACCGCTTGCGCGGTCTGGCCACGAATGCGACAGCGGCACAGGTGTTGGCAAAGATTCACTAAACTATTTATGGCAACAACCATTCCGAAACAGCAACGAGCAGTGCAACTCGTCGGCCCCGACCAGTTGCGAATCAACGAGAACAAGCCTGTCTTTGAGCCGGGACCTTACCAAGTTTTGGGCCGGGTCGAGGTCGTGGGCTTGTGTTTCTCCGACCTGAAATTGCTCAAACAATTCGCCGGCCACCCGCGCAAGTCCGAAGTCGCGGCCGGCATCGAGAAGAGCGCCCTCGGCGAGATGCCGAACTACGTCCCTGGAGAAAAACCAACCGTGCCCGGCCACGAAACGGTCGTTCGCGTCGTCTCGATCGGTGACAAGGTCAAAGCTGCGAAGGTCGGCGGGCGATACTTGGTGCAGACGGATTATCGTTGGCTGCCGACGAACACGTCCGCCTCGGCGTTTGGTTACAACTTTGAGGGCGCACTTCAGGAATACGTGCTGATGGACGAGCGCGCCATCTTCACGCCCGAAGGCGAGTCCATGCTCATCCCCGTGCCGGAGGAGTTTTCATCGTCGGCGTTGGCGTTGGTGGAGCCGTGGGCCTGCGTCGAGGACGCTTACGTGGACAAGCAGCGCCAAACGCTCAAGACCGACGGCAAGATGCTGATCGTCGGCGAAACGCAGGTTGAACCGAAGCAACTTGCCAACCTCTTCAAGAGCTATGGCAAACCGGCTGACATCACTTGGAAAACGGCGGCGGAAGTGGACGGCCTCAAGGACGCCAGCTTCGACGACGTGCTCTATTTCGGCGCGAACGCCGAGTCGGTGACGAAGCTTTTCGCGAAGGTTGCCCCTCGCGGCCTGTATAACATCGTCCAGTGCGGCTGCAAGTTCGGCAAGCTGGTGATGTCCGCGATTGGTCGTCTCCATTACGGCGCCATCCGCCTCATCGGCACGACGGGCAATGATCCCGCGGATTCGATGACGGCGATTCCGCCGACGGCGGAGGTCCGTGCGAACGACCAGGTCAACATCATCGGCGCGGCCGGCCCGATGGGCGTCATGCACGTTATTCGCGACCTGTGTCTCGGCCTGCCCGGCGTCACCGTGTTTGCTGGCGACCTCAGTGACGAACGCCTGGTCGTTTTGCGCAAGATCGCCGGACCGGTGGCCAAGAAGAACAATGTTGTCTTGCGCACTTACAACCCGAAGACCGACAAGCTGACCGAGAAGTTTGGCTACACCGTGCTGATGGCGCCGGTTCCTGCGCTGGTGGCGGCGGCCATCCCCTCGGCGGCGACGGGTGGGATCATCAACATCTTCGCCGGCATCCCCGCACAGGTGAGCGGGGAGATTGACCTCGATGCCTACATTGAAAAACGGCTCTACTTCATCGGCACCAGCGGCTCGACACTTGAAGACATGAAGCTGGTGCTGAAGAAGGTCGTCAACCGCCAACTGGACACAGACCTGTCCGTTGCCGCGATCTCGGGCCTCGACGGGGCGATTGACGGCATCCGCGCCGTCGAGAAAAACCTCATGCCGGGCAAAATCCTGGTTTATCCGCAATGCCGCGGCCTGAAATTGACACCGTTGACCGACCTCGCCGGCAAGTTGCCGCTCGACAACGGGCAGTGGAACAAAAAGGCCGAGGAAACGTTACTGGAGCAATTCAAGAAATGAGCAACGCGAACCTGAAGGACAAGATTGCCATCGTCACCGGCGGTGCGCAGGGACTGGGCCAGGCCATTTGCGAGCGGCTCGCCCGGGAAGGCTGCCACGTCGTGGTGGTGGACGTGAACGAGGAAGGTGCAAAAGCGACGGCTTCCCAAATCACCCGGGCGACCGGTCGTCGCGTGACCGGCAGGAAAGTGGACGTGACGCAGGAGCCACAAGTGCAGGCTCTTTTTGATGACACGGCGAAGGAATTTGGCCACGTGGACATCGTGGTCGCCAACGCCGCCATTCTCATCGCCGAACCGATCGCCGAGGCCGACGCGGAGAAATGGCGCGCGGTGATGAACGTGAACCTGTTCGGCTATTTTCTCGTCACGAAGCACGCCTGCCGCACCATGAAACAGCAACGGAGTGGCTCGATCATCAACATCAATTCCAAGTCCGGCAAGAAAGGCAGCGCCGCCAATTCGGCCTACGCCGCGAGCAAGTTCGGCGGCATCGGCCACACGCAGAGCGTCGCGCTCGAAATGGCGCCGTTCAACGTCCGCTGCAACGCCATCTGCCCCGGCAACCTGCTCGACTCCCCCCTGTGGACCCATCCCGAGAAAGGCCTGTTCGTCCAGTACCTCCGCGCCGGCAAGGTATCGGGCGCGAAGACCCTCGACGACGTCCGCCAGGCCTACATCAACCAAGTGCCGATGAAGCGCGGATGCAGCTATGACGACGTTTGCAACGCCGTGATCTTTCTCGCCTCCGACCAGTCCTCCTACATCACCGGCATCGCCCTGAGCGTGACCGGCGGCCAGGAAATGAATTGACCATGAGCGGCACCGTTCCGAACGCGCCGGGCCGTATTTCATTGACCTGATGCAAGGAAGCTGGCAAACGTTGTATCACTGATTAAAAGCTCAATGATATGAAAACGACCAAAAGAATTCGGCTGATGATGCCGGCCTCGAGTGTGATGCTGGCCTCGCTTCTCTGGCTCTTTCCGGTGCTGACGCGCGCCGAGACCGCCGTCGAAGCCTGGGTCCAACGCTACAATGGGCCGGGGAACAGTAGTGACTCCGCCGAAGCCGTGGCGGTGGACGGCAGCAACAACGTGATCGTGACGGGGACTTCGGCTGGCAGCGGAAGCGCTTTCGATTACGCGACGATCAAGTATTCGAGCGATGGCGTGCCGCTCTGGACCAACCGCTACAACGGGCCGGGTAACAGCGATGACAACGCCCGGGCTGTGGCGGTGGACGGCAGCAATAACGTGATCGTGACGGGGCATTCGACAGGCAGCGGAAGCGGTTGGGATTACGCGACGATCAAGTATTCAAGCGCGGGCGTGACGCTCTGGACCAACCGCTACAACGGACCGGGGAACAGTGATGACTACGCCCGGGCCGTAGCGGCGGACGCCACCAACAACGTGATCGTGGCGGGGTATTCGCGTGGCAGCGGAACCTCTGACGATTACGCGACGATCAAGTATTCGAGCACGGGCCTGCCGCTTTGGACTAACCGCTACAACGGACCGGGGAACGGCAATGACCGAGCCATCGCCGTGACAATGGACCACAACAACAACGTCATCGTGACGGGGTATTCGACTGGCAGCGAAAGCGGTTGGGATTACGGGACGGTCAAGTATTCCAGCGCGGGTGCGCCGCTCTGGACCAACCGCTACAACGGGCCGGGGAACAGCGATGACCGAGCCATGGCCGTGACAGTGGACCACAACAACAACGTGATCGTGACGGGGTATTCGATTGGCAGCGAAAGCGGTTGGGATTACGGGACGGTCAAGTATTCGAGCGCGGGTGTGCCGCTCTGGACCAACCGCTACAACGGGCCGGGTAACAGCGATGACAACGCCCGGGCTGTGGCGGTGGACGGCAGCAATAACGTGATCGTGACGGGGTATTCGACTGGCAGCGGGAGCGGCTACGATTTTGCCACCGTGAAATATGGGCTTGCCTCGCCACCGGTAGCGGACTTCACGGCAGACCTGACCAACGGCGTGGCGCCGCTGACTGTCGTCTTCACCAACCTGAGCACGGGCGCGACCGAATACGGCTGGGCCTTTGGGGACGGCAATCTGAGCACCAACATCCAGCCCGCCAACACCTACACCAACCCGGGCGCTTATTCCGTCACGTTGAGCGCTGTGGGGCCGGGCGGCACCAACATCCTCACCCGCACCAACTACATCGTTGTGGTCCCGCCGCCACCGGTAGCGGACTTCACGGCGGACCTGACCAACGGCGTGGCGCCGCTGACGGTCATCTTCACCAACTTGAGCACCGGTGCGACCGAATACGCCTGGGCTTTTGGGGACGGCAACCTGAGCACCAACGTCCAACCCGCCAACACCTACACTAACCCGGGCGTTTACTCCGTAACGCTGAACGCCGTGGGGCCGGGCGGCACCAATACCCTCACCCGCACCAACTACATCGTCGTGGTCCCGCCGGCGTTGGTGCTGACAGCCCTCGACCTGACCAACGGTACTTTCCAGATGCTGGTGGAGGGCCTGTTGCAGCCCGGCACGCTGGTGATCGAGGCATCCACGAACCTGGCGGGTTGGTCGCCGGTCTTTACCAACACCACGCCCACCAATGTGCTGTTCTACACCGACCCGAAAGCCAGCAACTTTCTGTGGCGGTTTTATCGCGCCAGCGAGCAGTGGTAAGTCTAGCAGTCACACCTATGAATCCAATCCTCCAAGACCTCCTCACACTTTCCCACGAACTCGGCCGTGAAGACCGCGGCCTCGCCATTCTTGGCGAAGGCAACACCTCGGCCCGGGTCGGGGACGAAACTTTTTTCGTGAAGGCCAGCGGCACCTGTCTCGGCACCTTGAAGGAAGAAGACGCCGTCGAGTGCCGATTCTCTGCCTTGCTGCCGTTGCTGGAAAAGGACGGCCTGACGGACCAGCAGATTGACGATGCCCTGCTGGCCGCCCGGGTTGACTCGAAGGCGAAGAAGCCATCCGTCGAAGCCGTATTTCATGCCTATCTGATTTCGCTGCCGGGGATTAACTTCGTCGGTCACGTGCATGCCATTGCGGTGAACCAGATCCTGTGTTCGCCACGCGCCCGGGAGTTCGCCGAACACCGAATGTTTCCCGACGAAATCGTTTGTTGCAGCACGGCCTCGGTGTTTGTGCCGTACACCGACCCCGGAGTGAAGCTGGCGCAGGTCATCCGCCGCGAAACCGAAGCGTTCATCAAGAAACAGCAGCGGCAGCCACGAATCATTCTCATGCAGAACCATGGTGTCATCGCCTTGGGCGCTACCTGGCAGGCGGTTCTTACGGCCATGTTGATGGCGGAAAAAGCTGCCAAGATTTTTGTGGGCGCGGCGGCGCTCGGCGGTCCGGTGTTCATGACAGAAGCGCACGTCCAGCGCATTGCGGGCCGCCCCGACGAGGCCTATCGGCAACGCGAGTTGAAGATGTGATCGCTCTGGCCGGCAAGACCGCCATTGTCACCGGCGCCAGCCGCGGCATCGGTCGCGCCATAGCCGTTGCGCTGGCCCGCGAAGGCGTGCGGCTCGGCTTGCTGTCGCGGTCCAAACCAGACATCGGCGGCGAATTCGTTGCGTGCGATCTCGCGGAACTGGAGCAAATCCCCGTCGCCGTCCAGCGGCTTGTCGAACGGCTCGGCGAAGTGGATTACCTCGTCAACAACGCCGGAGCGTTCCTCGAGTCGCCGGTAACCGAGATGAAGCTGGCCGATTGGGAGCGCCTGATGCGCGTCAACCTGACCGCGCCGTTCCTGGTGACGCGGGAGGTGTTGCCGCGCATGATCGCGAGGCGGCAGGGTCGCATCGTGAACATTTCGAGCACGGCCAGCGTACAGGGGCATCTCCACCAGTCGGCCTACTGCGCGAGCAAGCACGGCTTGCTTGGCTTCGGCCGCAGCCTGGCGATGGAACTCAAGCCGCACAACATCCACGTTTACACCCTCAGCCCCGGCGGCGTGGACACCGATCTCATCAAGGGCACCTATCTCGCCGAACGTCTCAAAGGCCAGCCGATGATCGCGCCGGATGACATCGCCGAGATGGTGATCTTCCTCCTGCGCCAACCCGAGAACATTGACCTGCCAGAATTGATTGTCCGACGCTTCGATACCAAGTAATCCGGTCCGGATTCTTCACAACCCACTCGAAACGCTGACAGACTGTAGCCGACGACGTGAGGAGGCGGATTCGGTTTCGCGCCCGCTCAGTCAGCCTTCTTACGTCGGCGGCTACAACGACGGTGAGATGTTCAAGCTATCGCGGCGTGGCGTCCGGCAGGCCACCATCCACGGGAATGCAAGCCCCGGTTGTCGGCGTCTGGTGCAGGACGAAGAACAAGACCGCATTGGCGACGTGCTCGGCGGTCACTCGGGCCTTCAGTAGATTGCGGTTGCGGTAATACTCTTCCAAGCCTTTCGCATCCAACCCGCGCGCCTTCATCCGGCCGGGACCGACCTCGGCCCAAAGCCCGGACTTGTGCGCGCCGCCGGAGAACACGCCGTCGGGAGCGACCATGTTGACCCGGACGCGCAACGGCGCAAATTCCAGACTGGCGATGCGCGCCAACTGGTGCGCCGCCGCCTTGGTCGCGCTGTAGGCCCCAAATCCCGCGCCGGGGGCGAACACATTCTTGGTGGAGATAAGGACAATGTCGCCGCCGAGATTTTGCCGCGCAAAATGCCGCCCCGCCTCCTGCAACACCAAAAGGGTTCCCTCGACGTTCACTCTTTGCAGCCGACGAAATGCCTCGAGCTCCAGCTCAATCAGCGGGCAGACATGAGCGATCCCGGCGTTGTGCACCACGATGTCCACCCCGCCCCAATTCGCAACGACGGTCGCAAACGCACGGGCGATGGACGCGGCGTCGGTGACATCCATCGGGACGCCCACGATCCGAGCAGCGTCGAGTTTCCGAAACTCGGCGACAAACTGGTCGAACTTCTCGCCGGCGAGGTCGGTGATGGCAACATGGCAACCGCGCTCAAGCAGTCCCCGGCAAATGCCGTAGCCGATGGCGCCCGCCGCGCCGGTGACAACGGCGACTCGCCCCACTAGCCGCGGGTCGTGACCGGGTTGCGGTGCGGGGTCAATGACTTGGAACGTGGCCACGTCGGGCAGACAGATGCTTTCCGGTTTGGCGTGATACTCGGCCTCGTACCGCGTGAGCGCTGCGGCCAGACGAGTTCGGAGTTCGTCGTCACTTTCATCGCTCCGCACTGGATCAAGTCGAAGCGGTGGGCGTTGATCCCGCAGGCGCGGGACGGCGGCGGAAATGGCCTCTTTGTCAGTGAGGCCCTTGAGAATTACCGGACGGTGGGGTTGGTCGTCATCGCCCGTTGGTTGCGAAAGCAAGGCTCGCAACAGTGGTGCGACGCGGGTGATGATTTCAGATGTCATAAGTGACGGGTTGCTGAAGTTGAAGCGGGGCGACGCGCTGCATTGGCTGCCTCCATCATGTAGGCGGCATTCGCCGCTGGATTCTTGCCGTCGAACACCGCGCTGCCTGTTACCACGATGTCCGGCTGCATCGCCAGCACCTCGGCGACGTTATCGCGGGTAATACCTCCATCCACGCCTGTGAGCACGTCCCGGCCAGCCGCGACAATCAGTTCCTTCAATCGGGCCAAGCGCGATTGCGTGGCGGGAATAAATTTCTGGCCGCCCCAGCCGGGGTTGACCGCCAACAGCATCACCAGATCAAGCTCCCCCAGCAGCGGCTCGACGGTTTCCAAAGGCGTTCCGGGGTTCAGAGCCACCCCGCGCAGAATTCCACGAGCCGGGTCGTTGACGTTGCTCATCGCACCAAGCGTCTGCAACACCCGATGCGGGTGGCGGCAGGATTCAACGTGGACAGTCACAAGGTCGGCGCCGGCGCGGACAAAGGAGTCAACCTTGGGGAACGGATCGTCAATCATCAGATGGACGTCCTTGAACATCGGAGTCCGGCAGGCGGCCACCACGGGAGCGCCGATGGTCATCATCGGACAAAACACCCCATCCATCACGTCGAAGTGCAGGAGTTTCACGCCGGCTGCTTCCAGCAACTTCAACTCGCTCCCCAGCGCGAGCAAATCCGCCGTGAGCATCCCCACACTGACCTGCGGCGCGGCGTGTCGGAGTTGATCGAACAGTAAAGACCTAGCCACGACGTTTGGGTTTGCCGGCTTCCTGGTTTTTCAGCGTTTCGTACAGGTCGAACGCTGCTTTCGGCTTCAGGCTCTCATGCACGACCTTGGCAATGGCTTGCATCATGGCTTTGGGCGCTTCGCTTTGGAAAATGTTGCGTCCCATGTCCACGCCAGCCGCGCCTTGCTGGATCGCATTGTAAGCCATCGTCAATGCTTCCAGTTCCGGCAATTTCTTGCCGCCCGCCATCACGATGGGTACGGGGCAGGAGGCGGTGATCGTCTCAAAGCCTTCCTCGCAGTAATAAGTCTTCACCATGTGCGCGCCCAGTTCGGCGCAGATGCGACAGGCCAAGCGGAAGTACTGCGCGTCACGCGTCATCGTTTTGCCCACGGCCGTGACCGCCATCGTGGGAATGCCCAGGCGCAAACCCATGTCCACCAGCCGCGTCATATTGTGCACGGAGCGCGTTTCATATTCGCCGCCGATGAACACTTGCAGGGTCACCGCCGCGACATTCAGGCGGACGGCGTCCTCGATGTCCACCGCGAGTTCCTCATTGGACAGTTCCTTGAGAATGCTCGGCCCGCCGCTGCAACGGAGGACGATCGGCTTGGTCAGCGCGGGCGGGACCGTCGTGCGCAAAATGCCGCGCGTCAGCATCAACGCATCGGCCATCGGCATCAGCGGGACGATGTTCAGGTCAATGCGTTCCAGTCCGGTCGTCGGCCCCTGAAAGTAGCCGTGATCAATGGCCAGCATCACCGTGCGGCCCGTGGCGGGATTGAAGATCCGCGCCAGGCGGTTCTTCATGCCCCAGTCCAGCGCGCTCGCGCCCTTCAGGAAGAAGCCCGGAGTCGCCATTGGGATGTGTTCGTAATAGTTCTTCTCCTTCGTCGGTTTAACTGTGTCTGCCTCTGGCATAGTTTTATCAAGTTCGTTTGATGGTTGATTGTTCAGTCGCTGCACCCGTCCCCGATCGGCTACAGCCGGGGCAGGGTCACGCGCGGCGCTGACATCTAGTGGTTGAGCGTAAGTATTCAGGCCGCAGTGTCAATATCGGGCGCGTCGTAATTTCTGCTGAGGGGTTCGGGTGTAACTTTGCACGACGGATTGTCCCAATCCGCAGCGCCCCAATAAGCCAACGTGCCGCGAGTTGAGGACAACTCGCGCTCCAGCTCGGGGACGCTCTCTTGATGATGGTGTCGAGATGCGCCTGTGGCAGGCTGAAACTTTATGATTGCATTCGCTCACGTATTGCCTATCATCGCTCACAAGTAATCAGACGGTTGGAATGCAGAATCACGACCATAAAGAGTTGGCGCCGCAGAGATGGGACCGGCTTCGCGCGCTGATCCGCGAAAGCGGTGTCATCAGCATTGAGGAGATCTGTCGGCGGCTCGCGGTGTCGCCCGCGACCGTGCGCCGCGACCTCGACCAGCTTGAGCGTGCGGGCGCCATCCGGCGGGTGCATGGCGGCGCGGTCAGCGTCGAGAGCCGGCTGGACGAGCCGCTGTTCGAAAACAAGACTTCCATCGCCGCCCGCGAAAAGCGCCGGATTGCTCAGGCGGCGCTTAATTACGTCGTCGGAGGCGAAACCATCTACTTAGACGGTGGCAGCACGCTGCTGGAACTCGCGCGGCTGTTGCGTGAGCGGTCGGACATTACCGTGGTCACGAATTCGCTGCAGGCGGCGCATGAACTGGCTGGCCGCGGGCCGCGGCTCATTTTGATTGGCGGCGAGCTGCGCCGCTTGAGCCAGACCATGGTCGGTCCGTTGACCCGCCACGTGCTGGAGGGGTTGCATCTGGACAAGGCGTTCATGGGCACGATCGGGCTTTCGTTGAAGGAGGGTCTCACCACCACCGACCCCAGCGAAGCCTACACGAAGGAATTGGTCATGTCGCAGGCGCGGCAGGTGATCGTGCTCGCCGACAGCAGCAAGGCCGGCAAAATCTCCTTCGCCCGCGCCGGCAACTGGAATAACATCCACGTTTTGATTACGGACAAAAGCGTGGACAAAGATTTCGCCAAGGAACTTGGCAAAAAGAAAATCAACCTCGTAAGAACATAAACGAACAAAGAACACATCATGGGATCACCAAATTATCTGAGCGATTCACGGCCTGATTTCACGCCGTTTGAGATCAACTGCGGGACCATTCCCGCCTACCAATACAAGGGCAACCTCGAGACCGAGTTGGCCAAGAAGCGGATCACGCCCGCCGAGGCTGCTGCCCTCTTCGAGGATATGCTGATGGTGCGCGAACTGGAGGAGATGATCGTGAAGCTCCGCTCCGGCGGCTACGACGGGTTGCCCGGTTATGATTATCGTGGGCCGACGCATGTGTCGGTTGGCCAGGAAGCCACTGCGGTCGGCGGCTGCGCGCCGTTGCGAATCACCGACAAGATCACCAGCACGCATCGCGGCCACGGCGAGAGCCTCGCCAAGGGACCGGTGGCAATCCGCGCGATGAGCGACGCGGAATTGAAGAAGCGCGTGCCGAATTGCCCGGCAACAGCGCACGACGAATTGCTCGAAGCGGCGCTGGAGGAACATGTTTACCGTTTCATCTGCGAGTTGTTTGGCAAGGATGACGGTTACTGCAAGGGCCGCGGCGGCAGCATGCACATCGCTGACTTCACGGTCGGCCATCTTGGCGCGAACGCGATCGTGGGCGGCGGCGTGCCGATCGCCACAGGCGCGGCGATGGGACTGCGCTACTTGAAAAAGGACGCGGTCGTCTGCTGCTACGCGGGCGACGGGGCGTTTGCCAACGGCGTGGTGCTGGAGTCGTTGAACTGGGCCGCGCAGGCGCAATTCACCAACGATCTCGCCGACGGCCACAAGTTCGGCGTGCCGATCATCTTCCTGATCTGTAACAACCATTACGGCATGACCCACCGCACCGACGACGAGGTCATGGGCATTGACCGGATGGCCCGCCGCGCCGCCGGCTTTGCCAACAACAACATGCACGCCGAGATCGTCAACGGCATGGACGTGCTCGCGGTGCGCGACGCGGTTCAGCGCGCCACGAAACTCTGCCGCGAGGGCAAAGGGCCGGTGCTGCTCGACGTAGACACGTATCGTTACTGGGGTCACTCGCTCAGCGATCCGCGCAACGAGTATCGCACCAAGGAAGAAGAGGCCGCGTGGAAGGCGATAGACCCGATCGAGACGTTCAAGAAGCAACTGATCGCCGCCAAGGCGCTCAGTGCGAAAGCCATCGCCAACATCGAACAACGCGTCCGCGACCGCAACGCCCGCGCTGCCAAGCGGGCCGCCGAAGCCGCTGATCCGCCCGCGGCTGACGTGATTAAATACATGTACACCGACACCAAGTGCGAAACAGTGCCGGCTGAGTTCCAGAAGGTCCAGATCATCAAGGAACTGCCCGTCGTCAAGCGCACGGATGGCCAGATTACCTACCGCGATGCGCTCAAAGAGGCGCTCATCGAAGAGATGAAGCGCGACTCGCGCGTGATTTTCTACGGCGAAGACGTGTCCGATTACGGCGGCGCGTTCAAGCTCAGCAAAGGCCTGCTGGAGGCGTTCGGCCGCGACCGCGTGTTCAACACGCCGATCTCGGAAGCCTGCATTTGCGGATCCGCAGTCGGCGCGGCGATGATCGGCCTGCGGCCCATCGTCGAGTTGATGTATATGGACTTCGCGCTGATGTCCTCCGACCAGATCAGCAATCAAGCCGCGAAGTGGCACTACATGAGCGGCGCGCAGACCGAGGTGCCGATGGTCATCCGCGCCTCCGTCGGCGGCGGCAAGGGCTACGGCGGCCAGCATTCACAGACGTTGGAGTCCATGTTCGCGCACATCCCCGGCCTTTACGTCGTCTATCCCTCAACGCCGCATGATGCGAAAGGGATGCTGAAGTCCTCCATCCGCGACAACAACCCGGTCATGTTCATCGAGTCCCAACTGCTTTACGGCGTCAAGGGCGTCGTGCCTGAAAACGACTATCTGGTCCCGCTCGGCGTGGCCGAGGTGAGGCGCGAAGGCACGGACATCACGTTTGTCACGTGGGGACCAACGGTGACGGACGCGCTGAAGGCCGCTGACAAACTCAAGGCCGAGAAAGGTGTCAGCGCCGAGGTGATTGACCTGCGCTGCCTCGTGCCGCTCGACATGGAGACGGTGATCCGCTCGGTGCAGAAGACAGGCCGATGCGTGGTCGCCAGCCAGGCGATTCACATCGGCAGCTTCACCGGCGAAGTCGCGTCCACGATTCAGGATGAGGCGTTCGATTATCTCGACGCGCCCGTCAAACGCGTCGGCGCCAAGAACGGCATCGCGCCACAGTCGCACGTGCTGGAGGCGGCATTCCTGCCGAACGTCAACGACCTGCTCGCGGCGGCGAATGCGATTCTTTGAGGATGAGCCAGAAACTTAACTAAAGGTTTAACATGGCCACTCCTATTACCATGCCGAAGTTCGGTCAGATGACCGAAGAAAGCACCATCGTTGAATGGTGCAAGAAGGAAGGCGACAAAGTCGCGAAAGGCGAAATTCTCTTTCACGTCGAGACTGACAAGTCCGTAATGGAAGTCGAGAGCTTCGCCGAAGGCACATTGCTGAAAATCGTCGTGCCCGCGGGCGTCGCTGTTCCCGTGCAATCCACCATCGCGTTTATCGGCAACCCCGGTGAACCGATTCCCGCCGTCACCACGCCCCCGCCTGCGCCTGCTGCGCCAAAAGAAGTTAAAGCGCCGCCTTCGCCCAAAGCACCTGAACCGCCGCCAAGTTTTGGACTGCGGCAGCTCGCTGCCGCTTTGGTAACCGCGCCTTCCGAATCAAAAGCGTCAGAGGACTGGCGCGCTCCAAGACGCGAAGCGCCTGCCCCGCCGGGTTGGTTGAAGATCAGTCCTCGTGCGGCGGTTTTGGCAAAGAACTGCGTTATCAATCCCGCCAACGTCAAAGGCACTGGCCCTGATGGACGCATCGTGGAGAAGGACGTCAAAGCGTATCTCGTTTCGCACAACTACGATCAGGTTCGGATTTCGCCGACAGCAAAGACGCTGGCCGCGAAAGAGAAGCTCGACATCCTCACCATCCAAGGTTCGGGCGATTCTGGCCGCATCACGGTCGCCGATGTGGAACGCGCGATGGCCGAGCGGCCCAAACCGATGAATCGCATGCGACAGGTCATTGCCCAGCGCCTCACGCAGAGCATCGTCACGCAACCGCACTTCTATGTGACGGTGAGCGTGGATATGACCGGCCTCATCGCCTACCGCAACCAGCTCAAGACCGCCGGCGCGCCTTCCACGGTCACCGACTTCATCTCCCAAGCGGTCGTGCTGGCTTTGCAGGAGTTCCCGGTCGTCAACAGCAGTTGCGACGGCAAGAACACCCGCTGGCACAGCCACGTCAATCTCGGTCTTGCCGTCTCCATTGAGGGCGGCCTCGTCGTTCCGGTCATCCGCAACGCCGAGCAACTGACGTTGATGGAAATCTGCACGCTCTCCAAGCAGCTCGCCGAGAAGGCGCGCGCGGGCAAACTCACGCCTGACGACATGAGCGGCGGCACGTTCACCATATCCAACATGGGCATGCTAAATGTCGAGAACTTCCACGCCATCATTAACACCGGCGAAGGCGGCATCCTCGCCATCGCCAGCGCCATGAAACAGCCCGTGGTGCGCGACGACAAGGTCGTCATCCGGTCCATCATGAAGATGACGCTGTCGGTGGACCATCGGCTCATTGACGGCGCGGTCGGCGCACAATTCGTCAACGCCATCAAAGCCAAGCTGGAAAACGTTGAACTCTGGAAGATGCTGGCTTCCTAGCTGACTCATGCCGGTTCCACCGCGAACTTTCGTCGGCTTCGGCTTCGGCGCGATCCAGGGCGGCTTGTTCCTCTACGAGGCACACCGTTCTGGCAACTTCGCCCGGCTTGTCGTCGCTGAAGTTGTGCCGGAGGTTGTCGAAGCCATCCGGCGTTCCGGCGGTCGCTATCGCGTGAACGTGGCCACGCGCACTGGCATCGAGGTCCATGAGGTTTCCAAGGTGGAAATCTACAATCCGCTCGTGCCGGGTGACGCGGCGAAGCTCGCCACCGCATTGGCCGAAGCGTCGGAGATTTGCACGGCCCTGCCGAGCGTGGACTTCTTCACGCGCGGCGAACCCTCCATTGCGAGTCTCATTGCCGACGCCATGCGGCGGAAGGCAGCCGACACGTCGTTGCCTGGCTGTATCGTCTATGCTGCCGAGAACCACAACCACGCCGCCGAGATATTGCAGGACGCTTGCAGCGAGAAATTTCATGGCCGATGTAGCCGCCGACGTGAGGAGGCGGACCCGGCGGGCATCCCGAATAATCCGCCTCCTCACGTCGGCGACTACGGCACGTCGCGAATCCAATTTCTCAACACCGTAATCGGCAAGATGAGCGGCGTTGTCACCGACCCGGCCCAGATCAAGAGCGACCGCCTCGCATGCCTGACCGAAGGCTCGTCGCGCGCGCTGTTAGTGGAGGAGTTCAATCGCATCCTCATCACGCAGATTCGTCTGCCCGGTTTTGACCTGGGCATCAAGGTGTTCATCGAGAAACCCGACCTGCTGCCGTTTGAGGAGGCTAAACTCTACGGCCACAACGCAACGCACGCGCTGCTCGGCTTCCTCGCCCAGCTGAAAGGTCACCACTTCATGTCCGACGTTCGAAAAGACAGGGCACTCATGGCCCTCGGGCGCGAGGCTTTCCTCGAAGAATCGGGCGCAGCATTGATTGCCAAGCACAAAGGGCTAGATCCGCTGTCCACGCCCGCCGGCTACCAGGCTTACGCGGACGATCTGCTGGAGCACATGATCAATCCATTCCTGCGCGACCTCATCGAGCGCGTAGTCCGCGATCCGCGCCGCAAACCCGCCTGGGAAGACCGCCTCATCGGTACGATGCGACTCGCGCTCGACGCTGGCGTCCAGCCATGGCGCTTCGCCCTGGGCGCTGCCGCTGCGTTGGCGAGTCTTGCCTCGCCAAAACCGCTCGCCGAAACGCTGAACGAACTCTGGCCAGCCGCCGACCAGCCGCCTGGCCGCAAGGCCCAATTGATTTCCCTCATTACTGAAGCTCAATCAAAACTCAAAACGGAGAACAACTAACTATGGATATTTTTGATATCGTCGTCATTGGAGCCGGACCGGGCGGTTATCCCGCCGCCATCCGCGCTGCGCAAATGGGCGCGTCGGTCGCGATTGTTGAAAAGGAACAACTCGGCGGCACCTGCTTGAACTGGGGTTGCATCCCGACCAAGGCGCTCATCGCCGCCAGCCACGTGTTCGCCGGCATCAAGCACGCCGGGATGTTCGGCATCACCGTGAAGGGCGCGACCGTGGACTATGCTGCCATGATCGCCCACAAGAACAAGGTCGTCGGCACGCTGCGCAACGGTATCAAACAGTTGCTCGCCGCCAACGGCGTGAAACAATTTGCCGGGACCGCTTCGTTCAAGACGCGCGACACGATTGAGATCAATGGTAGGGCGGGCAGTCCTCTGCCCGCCGCCACCGCGGAGAACGGCGCGCACGGAGTGACGCGCCCTACCGAGCTGATCGGCGTGAAGAAGACGATCATCGCCACCGGCTCGACCTCCGTCATGCCGGGATTTCTGCCGAAACACCCGCGCGTCGTCGAGAGCCGCGCGTTTCTCGACCTAGACAAACTGCCGGAGAGCATGATCGTGCTCGGCGGCGGTTTCATCGGTTGCGAACTGGCCTGCATGGCCGCGCAGTTGGGCGTGAAAGCAACGATCATCGAGCTGCTCGAAGACATCCTGCTGCTGCTCGACGGCGACGTGCGGCGCACCGTCCGCGCCCACATGGAAAAGGAGCTGGGCATTCGCGTGCTGACGGGCAAGGCGATGGAGAAGATCACCGCCGATGACAAGGGCGTGCGCGGGAAGTGTGGCGACGAAACCGTGGAGGCAGCGTTGTTGCTGTCCGCCATCGGGCGCAAGCCAGTAACGGACGGACTGAAGCCCGAGAACGCCGGCTTGAAGCTCAACGAGCGCGGGTTCATCCCGGTGGACGATTTTGGCCGGACCAACGTGGCCGGCATTTTCGCCATCGGCGACGTCAACGGCCGCATTCAACTGGCGCACAACGCGACCTCGCAAGCGATCATTGCCGCTGACAATGCCTGCGGCCAGAAGCTGCGCAAATACGAGGCCGTCGTTCCGAATGTGATCTTCACCGTCCCCGAAGTCGGCACGGCGGGCTTGAGCGAGGACGACGCCAGGAAACAGGGACGCGAGGTCAAGACGGGCAAGTTCGCCTTTGCCGGTCTGGGCCGCGCCATCTCCGTGGGCGAGACGACCGGTTTCGTCAAATGGATCGCGGACGCGAAGAGCGACCAGTTGCTCGGTGCCGCTGCGGTCGGTTCGCACGCGACTGAGTTGGTGGCCGCAGCCGCGACCGCCATCCGGGCCGAACTGACCGCAACCGAACTTGGCCGCACCATTCACGCCCACCCGACGTTCTCGGAAGCCTGGATGGAAGCCGCCCACGCCCTGCACGGAGAAGCCATCCACGGCCCGCCGAAGCGGAAGAAGTAGCGGCCACGCCGGCCGGCGCGTCTGCGCCGTCAGAAAATCGAGGTCATTGTTGCTCCAAACAACGCCGCTTAAACGGGGAGCATTTGCGCGAGTTCGGTGGCTACGCGCTCAACGCTCAAAGCGTCCAATCCGGTACTCTCTTTCACAATCACCACACTCTCCCCTTGCGGCCGCCAGATTTCTTCGACCGAATCCGCCCACAATACGAGCGTGGGCAAACCCAGCGCCGCAGCGAGGTGCGTGATGCCGGAGTCGTGCCCCACAAAGGCGATGCACGGCTGCAATCGGACGGCAAGCTCCACGAGCGGCAGGCTTTGAGCAACTGCGATCCGCGCCGTCGGCACGGCTGCGACCAGGTTCCGGAGACGCTCCCCCTCGGCCTCCCCGCCAACCAGCAGCAAGTTCAGTGCAGTCGAGTTGACCAGGGCCCGCAGCAAGTCGGCCCAGTTTGCTTCCGGCCAGTTCTTCTTTTCGCTGCCGCTGCCGGGGTGCAAGGCAACGGTAGGGACGCGTTCCACCGCGTCCCCATCTTCTGTTTCAGCTTGGGAAGTCAGGGACGCGGTGGAACGCGTCCCTGCCAGATTGATTCGCGGCACCGGATCGGCATCGAAAATCGTCAGGCGTTCCAACGGCTTCAAGTAAACCTTCCCGGCGTGGATTTTTTCACCCTCGTTCGGGCGATGGGTGGCGGCGATGAACTGGCCGTGACAACAGCGGCCCACGTTGGTTTGAAAAATTCCGTCCGGGTCGAAGAGATAGGAGACAATCAAATCAAACTCCGAAAAATAATCCACGAGGTCGGGCGCGAGTTCCCCACCGCGCGCAAAGAAACCGGCCAACCCGCGCGCCTCAATCGGCTGCACGCGATTCACCAAACCACCCGCCAGCGCCAGTTGAACGATGTGCGGATAGCCGAGCACTTCGAGATGCGCCTTGGGGAATTGTTTTCGCAGCGCCGTGATGGCCGGCAGCGTGAGAATGAAATCCCCGATTGCGCCGCCACGAATGACGAGAATCTTGCCTTTGCTCATGTTTGTAGCCGCCGACGTGAGGAGGCGGAGTTTCGCCGAGATGCAAGTGTCCGCCTCGTCACCTCGGCGGCTACATCGCGCGGAAAGCGGTCAACCCGAGCACCACGACCAGGAGCGCGAACGCGAGCCGGATGGCGCTGCCCATCTTCACGCGCCTTTCATTCGCCGTGGCCCAGTTCAATAAATCCCGCAGCCGCCACGGCGTCACCGTGAACCAGATGCCCGCCGCGACCAGCACGTAGGCCCACGCTTGAATCAGCAACACCCACGGCGTCTCGCCCAGATGCGGCCGGCCCGTGTCCACCATCAACCTGGCCAGCAGGAGGAACACCACCGCCAGCCCGCGCACGGCCAGGAAGTCTTGAACGAAGATGCACGTTCCCACGCCGATGCCCGCGAACACCGCCATCATGTGCGGCTTGAACGCGGCAAAATCGGCGATGGGCTCCTGGTTCACCCACCCGATAAACCACGCCGTGCCCAGCAGCATCAGGAACACCCCGGTCGGCACATGGCGCGGGAATTTGCGCGCGGCGGCGGCAAATGCGGCGGGCCTGGCCAGCCCATAAACCTGCGGCGCGGCCATGCCGAGGCCGAGCAAGATGGACAACACAGACAATTTCATCGGATAACAATTCGTTTAATGTGCCGGAGCTTGGCCGAAAATGAGTGGGCGAAGAAAGAAAAAAGGACGGGCTTCCGTTTGCGACTATGCCTGGTCCAGCGGACTGCGCACCCCCAACCCCGGTTTCTGCATCACATGGGTGTAAAGCTGCGTCGTCGCCACGTTTTTGTGGCCGAGCAAATCCTGCAAGGTGCGGATATCCGTCCCGCCTTCCAGCAAATGCGTCGCAAAACTGTGCCGCAGCACATGGGGCGTCACCCGCTTGTCCAGTTGCGCCTTGCGGGCGGCCTGCCGAATGGCGTGCTGAAACGTCGCATCCAATACATGATGCCGCCGCCGCACGCCGGTGCGCGGATCGTTCATCAGTTGCCGCGATGGAAACCACCACTGCCATTCCCACGACTCGCCGGCTTTCGGATATTTGCGCTCCAACCCTTCCGGCAGCCACACGCCCGGAACTCCGTCGCGCCGGTCGTCGGCGTG